>CAZCCQ010000011.1:0-12117 GCA_964497595.1 uncultured Candidatus Saccharibacteria bacterium
TATATCTTTTGCTACAACCCAAAAACTCAAAAACACAAGAAGACAAGACACCAAAGGATAAAGTTGAGATAACCGAGGAGAAGAAGGTAGAAGAAAAGGAAGTTACTCCAACAAAAGAAGATACTACTACACCATCAAAGCCCACAACATCAAATCTCCCAAATAAAAATGAAATTGAGAATATCAAAGCTGTTTTAGATACAAATAATACACAACCAATGGGCTTTTATATGGCACCAGAAGTTAAAATCTATTACAACTCATCAACTCCTTCCACTAGCCTAGACCCTAATGGAGCAACAGGAAGTCTAAGTTACCTTGAAGATGCTAAAACCCCGTGGCAATTCCCATTAAGTGAGAGTGAGAAAGCACCATATGCTAGCAAGGCTGGTTTTGAAAAACTATTTAGTTCTGACTGCTTAGTTGGTAAATCTGCTAACTCAGGTCATCTTGTATCTTTCTGTTACAATGAAGATATTAAGATAAACTCTATTTTCCTCTCAAGGGACTTGAGTATCTTTAAGTAGAAGAGAAGAGTAAAAGAGTAAAGATCTGTTGCTCTCCTTCTATTCTTTGTGATAATCTAAAGCATAGAAAAAGATGAGCAATCAAAAATCAACCGTAGTGATTTGTCCATAAAAAGCCTTTTATTAAAAAGGGCTTTTTTTAGTTAATTTTTAATCAATATATACAATGATTAAATTACCTAAATTAACTAAGAAGCAGTTACTAGTAATAATAGTCTCTCTTCTTACAATTATCGCCATTATCTTAGCGATATTGATAATAATGGACAAGAAGAAAGATGATGCTTCAAAACAACAAGCCTCTATTATAGAAGAACAGAAAGAGAAAGGAGTACCAGAAGATGCAAAGAAAGAAGAAGTTACAGAAGAGGAAGTGATAAAAGAGGAGAAGAAAGAAGAAACAAAAACGACCGAGAAGGCTTCCAATGCAAAAAAACCAGCAGATACTTCAACCACACCAACACCTCCTCCTCCATCTGAGGTAATAGAAAAACAGAAAGTTACCTCTTTGTATAAAGATGTGTTTTCTGGGAAATTCTTGATGTGGGTAGATAGCTCAATGAATATAAATGGAACAAAGTATTTTATAGGAACAATTCTAAAAGGAACTGTAAAGTCTGGAGACACCTTATCAAAAACAACTGTATGCCCAGGGGAAGCACCTATCACATCTAGGGTCATAAGAATTATAAAACAGGGGAAAATTCTTGAGCAAGCAGGTGTGGGAGAAGAAGTAGGAATCTCGGTAACTAATACTGCCATCGTATCCAACAAAGGTTTAATTGGTACAGTTGTACCTACATCTTATCAGGTAAAAGCAAAACTGTATGTTCTAACAGAAGCAGAGGGGAATACTTCTATAATTTCATTGAATGACAATCATTCTTGGGCTATTCTATTTCCAGATATAGACACAAATGGTCTTTTTCAAAATGTAGGAACTATAAGAATAACCTCACCAATACAAAGTGGAATGTCACAAGATGTTGTTATAGAGAAATATTCTTCAGCTGCGGGTGGTGGACTCGCTGCAGTAGGACAACGATTCGCCTTGGTAAATATGAACAACAAGGCTCATACTATTGGTGTCATTACAGAGGTTGTCTCTTGTAAGTAGTTAAACTATTTAACTTAAGGACTATCTAATTAAAGAGAGCATCAAACTCCTCTCTCGTCACTACTTCCTTTTCTAGCAGAACTTTTACTAACTTCTCAACATCATCCTTATGCTCTGTTAAGACCTTCTTTGCATCGGTATATGCCTCTTCCATAAGTCGTTTAACTTCTGCATCTATTGTTTTTGCTGTCTCTTCACTAAAATCTCTTCCTCCACCGTAAGAATATCCTAGATGTGTAGTCTCATCCATCTCTCCATATTTAACCATACCTAACTTGTCACTCATTCCATATTTCATAATCATCTCTTTTGCTAACTCTGTTGCTTGCTCAATATCTGCAGAGGCCCCAGAAGAAATATCATCTAAGAAAAGCTCCTCAGCTGCCCTACCTGCAACACCACTTCTCAACCAAGCTAACATCTGATTTCTGTACAAAGATTTCCTTTCCTTTTCTGGAAGATATACAGTAACACCACCCGTCATTCCTCTTGGGATGATAGAAACTTGCTCTACCGGATCAGATCCAGGAGTAAACTTTGCAACAATTGCATGTCCAGCTTCGTGATATGCAGTCTTTTTCAAATCTTCCTCCTCCTTCTCCATACTCTTCTTTCGACCAAGCTTTACTTTAAGGTAAGCCTCCATAACATCATCCTGCCCTATCTCCTTATCGCCATCCTGTGCTGCCATTATTGCAGCTTCGTTCAAGATATTCTCTAGATCAGCACCCGAGTACCCTATTGTTTTCTTTGCTAAAGTGTCTAAATCCACTTCTTTAGCAAATTTCTTGTTTCTTGCGTGTACTTCAAGAATTTCCTTTCTACCCTTAGCATCAGGCATATGTACCACAACTGTTCTGTCAAATCTCCCTGGTCGCAATATCGCAGGATCCAAAACATCTGGCCTGTTTGTTGCTGCTAAAACTATGACATTCTCTCTATCTTCCAAACCATCCATTTCTACAAGTATCTGATTAAGCGTCTGCTCACCAGCTCCTGAGTGAAGAACTGTCCCTCTTTTCTTTGCTACTGCATCAATTTCATCTATAAATATGATACAAGGTGCTGTCTTTCTTGCTTTTTTGAATAAATCTCTCACTCTTGATGCACCTGCACCAACAAGCATCTCTTCAAATTCAGAACCAGATGTATGGAAAAAGGGAACACCTGCTTCTCCAGCAACTGCCTTCGCCAAAAGAGTTTTACCTGTACCAGGAGCTCCTGCCAAGAGTACCCCTTTAGGTATTCTTGCACCTAGATCTCGATACTTCTTAGGACTTTTAAGAAAGTCAACAATCTCTGTCAATTCTGATTTTGCATCCTCAACACCCGCAACCTCATCAAAAGTAATGCCTGTCTTCTTCCCAAAAAGCAATCTCGCCTTGCTCTCTCCGAAATCCAAAATTTTACCTCCAGAAGCCTGCATATTCTTTAGCATTACATATACTAAAACTACACCTGCTCCCAAAAAGAGAAATGTTGCAATATCTCCGAAAGTAATACCCAGCTTAGGTTTGTAAAAATCATTCTCTAAATCTTTTACATTTATACCTGCATTCGAGAGAGTATCATAGAAGTCCATTCTAGAAGGAAGCAATGCAAATTTCCTCTTAATTGGTGGCTGATTAGACTCTGTATTCTTTGTTTCCAAAACAACAATATCATCTTTTAATACAATTTTGTCGTATTTATGTTCAGATATCTCCGAAACTATTGTACTAATTGATACTTCATCTCCTTTGTAAGAGAGCAAACCGTAAACATATATACCCACTGTTAAAACCAAAGAAAATCCTAGAAGCATCCATATACTAGGGAAAACAAACCTTCTGCCTATTGGCATCTTACGGATATCTACTATTACTGTATTATCCTTCTTTTTAGAACTATCATTTTCTTGAGCTTTCGACATTTAAAACTGTAGTTATATTAAATAGATGAAATTCCGCTACAATACTATGGTGGGAAGTGGAATCGAACCACCGACCTTGGGTTTATGAATCCCATGCTCTAACCAACTGAGCTATCCCACCAAAGGTAGAATACATTATATCAAAGAAATGTATTAAAACCCAGTTAGTTTGCCTTCCCAGAGTATTCTCCTGTTTCTGTATTTATTTTGAGAAGATCTCCCTTTTTTATGAACATAGGAACTTGTACCTTGTAGCCTGTTTCTAATGTAACTTCCTTTGTTGCAGAGTTAGATGTGTTTCCTCTAACAGCATCTTCTGATTGAATAACAAGAAGGTTTACTGATGGATGCTCTTTGATAGTAAGAATCTTTCCATCATAGATCATTACCAATACAGACTCTCCTTCTTTGAGAAAATGCACATAATTACCTACTACTTCTTTTGGAATAGTAACTGTTTCGTAGGTTTCGGAGTCCATAAAGTAGGATCCTACACTATCGGAGTAAAGGAATTGAACTGCTTTTGTTTCTGGCTCTACATATTCTACTTTTGCTCCAGCTTTGATTGTTTTGTTGACTATATGACCACTATCCAAGGCTTTCAGTCGAAGAATGATTAGGCCTCCCTGTCTTCCTTGTGTTTTAAGCTTTCTGTCTTGGACAGTGAACACTCGACCATCCTCGAGAAGATACATACCTTTTACTGGCTGTGTTGTTATTGGCATACCTATTATCGTTGAAATATTAACAAAGCTCATTCTACCACCAGAACTAGCGAATTACAACTACCACCTCCCCACCTCGGGGTCAGACCTGTGCCAGACCTCGAACCGCAAAAACAACCTTTTTCCTACCTTTTTTCTTTTTAGGGTCGGACCAGGGTCAGACCTAGTGACTTTGCCCAGGTTTTTACCCTATCGATTTCGTCTTTTTTCAGAGGTCCTTTGTTATCGAGGATAAAAAAGGTTTGGGATGAAAGGATTTCTCCCCCCTTCTTTTTTAACATTCCCGCAATTCTAGGTGCTGAATAGGAAAATATACGGATGAAACCTTGATAGAAGATATTTTTTCCCTCGGTGGTTAAGCTAGTATCAAAAGTTGCTACTTTCTTGCCCTTTAATGAATCCTTTGGGAGCATATTTACAAAAACTTTCGTAGGTTTTGACGGTTGACCTCTGTGTGTTGGAGAGCCAAGAATCAATAAATCTACACCTTTTATATCCTCAGGAACAGCCTCTGTAACCCTAATAATTCCCACATCGTGCTTTTTGCTAAGAACATCTTTGATCGTAATCGCAATCTTCTCTGTGTTTCCATAAACGGAATCATACAAAACTAATACCTTCATAGTGTAAGGTTAATTAAATTTAAATAGTAGCGGAAAACAAAAGCAATACATATACAACATATATACATCATAGAAAGAAACGGATAATTTTACAAGAAAAAATGGTTGCGGGGGTTGGACTCGAACCAACGACCTTCAGGTTATGAGCCTGACGAGCTTCCACTACTCTACCCCGCGTTAGCTACTATATGAGTGGATTATACATCCTAAAGGCTTTTTACTCAAATGCCTTCACTTAGAAATTCGTACCAAATTTCATATGGGACTCTTTTGTCCTCGCTCTCTACTCCGTAGAGAAATGTATTTACCTGTTCTTTTGCAGAAGACAGAAGACTCTCTGGGATAACAAAGATATACTCATTATTACCCGCAAAATTTAATCTGTCTCTCGCCTGTATCTCTAAAAATTCTTCAGACTGCATAGTATTTAATTCTAATGCTAACTCTAGGTTGTGAACTCGGAGATCGTCTACTTCCTTTTGAGCCCGTTTAGAAATATCTATTTTATCTTTTGTTATAAGTGCAGAGCGATACGCGCTATACATCAAGAATGCGGAGACAGAGATCAGTAAAATCTTTACAAACACATTGTTGAATACCGATTCTAAAGGTTTAGATTCCAAAGTCTTCGAACTTTTTGTATAGCTTCTTGTTCCTCTATATACAACTTTATCCATACATTATATTAGCAATATTTCCACCCTCCTTCAAAACCTATATACTTTTACTATTGCCCACTACCCCAAGTGATGATATAATGACACTATATACATAAACGCCCACTATAAATTTATAGATTAAGATCGTGAGTGGTATAAATAACTTAAATTTCAAGGAAAAAGCAGACCTGTTTATTGAAGACTTGAGGTCAAAAGGTCGTTCAGAATCTACTATAATCGCATACGCCAAAGATATCGAGCAATTGCTCAATTATTTTTCGAAAATGGCGATCAATTCTTTAGATAAAGTTTCTATTGAGGATTTGGAGGGATATAGACAAAACTTACAGGATAATAACTATACCCTAAAAAGTATTTCAAGAAAAATAAATAGTACTAGAACATTCTTCAGATATCTCTTAGATCACTCATTCATATTAGATAATATCTCGGAGAAACTTGCTCACCCTAGATTTGAAACTAAGCCTCCAAGAGTTCTTTCCGAAATGGAATACAGGGCATTGAGGGATGTAAGCAGGGTTGATGTACGACTCTACTCTATTGTAGAAGTCCTCCTTCAAACAGGTATTAGAATTGGGGAGTTGGCAGGACTATCTGTTGAAGATATCAGACAATCTAAAGATGGAAAGATTGATTTCTTGTATATTAAACAGGCAGGAAGCCATCCAGCAAGAAAGGTCCCTATTAACAAATCAGCAAAGAAAGCTATTGATGACTACTTATTAGTCAGGCCAGAAACAGAGGAAGACACTCTCTTTGTAACCAAGAATGGTAGACCCCTACTAGTAAGAAACATCAGAACTACCATAGATAAGGCTTTTGAAAAGGCAGGAATCAAAAATGCAAAGGTTAATGACCTAAGAAATACCTTCATAGCTCATCACCTTGCAAATGGTGTTGCCTTACCAACTGTTTCAAAATTAGTAGGCCACAAGAGGATTTCTACAACTGAGAAATACCTAAATATTATTAAATCCCCTTCAAAAGAAGACAAAAACTTAAAGGAGCTTTAATACTTTTCACACTTGAGAGAAACTGGGAATAGGTGGACTCGAACCACCGACCACGGCTTTATAAGAACCGCGCTCTAACCACCTGAGCTATATTCCCAAGATAAAGTGATTCTATCAAAACTTTCAGACTTTTAGAAGACCTTATTTAAAATAAAGGTGGAAATTCGGTAGGTAGATTTTGGATTTGCTCCTCCTTTTTATCAAGCTGAGCTCTTACTTTAATATCTTCATTCACAACATTCAAATCTCTACCATACTTCATTCTTGACACTTCTTTAACAATCTTTGAAACCTCTACATTGACAGGAAGATCAAACCCTGAATCTGGGAATTTAGGTCCGTAGGCACTATCTAGAGAGAAAGGAGAAGGGTATGAGCCTCGAACCAATAGTTTTACATACCAATGCCCTATTCCTTGATTTACAATATCTCCTGCAGTTACATAACCCTCAAACGGTGTTTCCAAGAATTTTGCATCATCAGGCCCACATCTAGTTATAAACAAAGAGCCAACATTTCCAAATACTGCATTCTTAATATCTTCTGGTAGTTGACCTATATACTGATGCCCTAATGTAAGGTTTAATCGATACTTTCTAGCCTCGGAGAGAATAGAGTTAAACTCCTCGGTTGCAAAGTTTTGAAACTCATCAGCATAGAAGAAGAAGTCTTTTCTCTGATCTTCTGGAATATCCTCCCTACTTAGAGCAGCTGCGAGTATTTTCTGAACAAGTAATAAACCAAGAAAGGACATATTTTCATCTCCTATTATCCCCTTAGAAAGATTAACTATTAAAATTTTTCCTTCATCCATAACTTTCCTAAAATCAAAAGAGGATTGAGACTGCCCAATAATATTTCTAATTGCTAGGTTCGTAGTAAATTTATCAAACTTTGATATGAAATATGTTAAAGACTCAGCCTTTGTTTTCTTGTCAGTCTTTGCAACCTGATCTGTCCAATATCTAAGAACTAATTCATCTTTAATTTGTGGAAGCCAGTAATTCATAACCCACTCCTCATCTTGAAGTATTCTAACAACTTCAATAAGCGTGGAGTCAGGACGAGACATTGCGGTAAGCATAGAGTTTCTTACTGCCTGTTGGAATGCGGGTCCTGCATAACCTTGGTTGTGAGGGTCAAAAAGTCGAATGAGCAAAGCAATGAAGCTATTAACTATCTGGTGTTTATGCTGTTCGTTGTAATACTCCATAATATTAAGCCCAAAAGGTCTCTCAAAATCTCCAGCATTAAAGTAGATGACATCCTCCGCCCTCTCAGGAGGGATTCTTTCTAAGATCATCTCTGCAGCAGAACCGTGAGGATCAATGAAACATACACCATCTCCGTTATATATATCCTGAAGAATCATCCTTACCATCAGCCAAGACTTACCCGTACCTGTCTGCCCTAGGACATAACTATGTCTTCGCCTATCATCTCTTTCAAAACATATGATTTTCTTCTTACCTCTAAAGTAATTGTTACCTACCCAAATAGTGTCTCTAGAATTTATATCAGAGCTAATATCGTTATCTGCTAACAACTCTTTTGACAGCAACCACTTGATATTTGGTGTTGAAATATCTTTGTTAGGGAAGTGGAACAAAGCAGCTAATTCCTCAATATTCAAAATACTATTCTCATCTTCTGGAGTTCTCCTGTATATTACATCATAGAAGAAACTTTTCTCTTGACTCTTCGATACCTTCTTCTTCTTTAGCTTGTTTATACCCGGATTTGAATACTGATCATAAGCACTAAGAATGTTGTCAAGATGCATTTTTGCAATACTCTTGTCTGGGGCACTTGTCATAATTCTAATCTCAGCAAGCAGCCCCTGTTTAGAAATTTTCTTGCTAATAGCCTGCATTTTCTCTTGTGGGACATTTATCTTTTTCTTCTCTGGATCAGCATTGTTACTCTCTACTTTTTTGATAAAGCCTGCACCATTTTTCTGCCAAGTAGAACTAGCAGGAGCAACAACAAGCTGTACCATTGCCCCCTCATTCTCAGACATTTTGCTAAGTGTACTCAAAATATTTGCTATTGGGTCTCCCGTAAAGTCTTCTGCGACTCTAATAGGACAGTATGACTCCTCATCTAGAACCAATCTTGCATACTCCACTTCGGTATCAGGAGCAAATATGTTGTATTCACCAACAACAGATACATCCGCATCTTGATAGGAGCCAAGAATCTGCTTTTCCACTAAATCCGCATACTTTCTTGGACAATGCACATAAAATCGTATCTCGCCAGGAAGACCTACCATTTCAAAGCTAACACAGTTGCTTACAGTAAAATTCTCCCCTATTCCATCAGCCTTACCAGATATTCCGTAAAGGTTCGCAAACATCTTCTCTGCTACACCAATTTCTACTTCATTGTTCTTTGGAACCCTAACCTCCATAAGTACCCCATCACTAGCCTTTTCATTTCTGTCTCTTTTTCTCAATTTTTTTCTTGCAAAAAAGAAGCCTGCTACCAGCAAACCAATAAAAACAACACAACAAAGAATCCAACTCCAAGGGATATCGAAACTTCCGCTATTAAAGGAATCATCAGGATACTGCACACTCGAGCCTGTATTAACAGGAGATGGACCTAGAACTTGGGTGTAGATTAAATCGTTGCTATGCATTTATGGACAGTATATGTTATGCCTAAAGGATATCACACAGGAATACTTATATCAAAAACTAATCAATCTCAGGACTTTTACCTTCTATCTTTTCTGCTAAAATTTCTCTAGGTGTATCTGGACTACTTTTGTAGGTTCTCTCACCATCTGTGAACAAAACAAAACCTCCACCACCATCTTTTTTTGCAATTTCAACAGGTTTTACAATTGTAATTTCTTTACCTTGATTCTCTTTTGGTAAAACCTCTTGCTTTTGTGGGATATTGCTCATTTCTGGAACAGAATTTCCTTCTACATTACCAAGAGCTGGATGCTCAGCATCATTGAAAGATTCTGGGGTAGTAACCTGTGGCACTGGGACTTGTTCTATTGTAGCTGTGTTATCCATATTTAACATATCCTATAATATTATATCACGTATTTTCTTCTCTCGTAAAGTAGCTCTCTGTCTAAAGTTCTTTCTTTCTCCTTCTCTCTCTTTTGATGTCTTTTCTTACCCCTACCCAAACCTACCTCCACCTTAATTATCTTCCCTTTAGTATATAGAGAAAGAGGGATTAAAGTAAGAGCTTTCTGTTTTAATTTGCTATCTATTTGGACTAATTCTTTCGTTTTGACAAGAAGTTTTCGAGATCTTCTGCTGTCATAGAATTCATTAGAATCATATTTGTAACGAGGTATTTCTGCATTTATCAAATGCAAGTCTCCTCCTACCACCTTAACAAAAGAGTCTGTTAGATTTGCTCTCCCCTCTTTTATGCTTTTTACCTCAGAGCCTGTTAAAACTATACCTGCCTCGAAAGATTCAATAATCTCATAGTTAAAACTAGCCTTTCTGTTTGAAATTTTCATAGATTATTATACTACAAGGATATTTTCCACACAGTAGTTCCATCCAAAACATACATATTCTCCTCTTTGAAGTCTACAACAAAGTCTTTCACATTCGAGAAATCTTCTCCCGCCTCTCCTCTATACTCGTACTGTTTGAGTAGAAGTAATTCTCTTGGATGTCGCAGCTCTCTAACACTTTCATTAGGTTTTTCAAATTTCATAAATCTCTTTCCTTTAGAATCAAAAAGATAGAGACCTGTGTCTAAAGATTCTGCACTAGAATATGCTTTTGTAATCTCTCCCAAATCCCCTGTTATTCCTGTGATTCCTAAAGCTGCTTCAATTTGCCTGTCTTCTGTATAGCTATATGAATATCTAAGAACGCTTTCATTAAATGCTCCTGCTACATATATACTAAAATCTCCCATTATATCGGCTCCTTTCTCAAATCTGGGATCTGTGACATATGATGAGAGCATACTGTATCTATCTCCATACAATGCGGTTGATTTCAAAACAGCTTTCAAGTCTCTTGCAAGCAGATATACATTATCATTGTCGGACAAGACCATCATATCAACAATATCTTTTGATTTAATATCTTTCGAAGAAAGACTAGAGAGAGGTGCGAATTTAGAAAAAGTCCCATCTTCTCCGTAAGTAGACTTGAGGACTCCTACATCCTTGTCGTAAACGAGTATTCCTTGCTCCCCTGCTGCAATATTTGCTGGAGATTTTAACAACTTGTCATCATCAGGTATTACTTTTTGAGAATTCTTATCCCCTACAAAAACAGAATAAACTACTTTTTTACCACTATCTGAGATGATTAAGTACTCTTTGTTAGATTTGTCCCTATAAATATCTATGTCTGTTGGACTAGAACCCTCTCCAGACATAAATATCTTTGTATCTAAGAATTTAGACGCATTTCCCGCACTCTCTGAGACTCCAACTTTCTTGTACAAAAGATCTCCAACTCCTTGGTATCTCTTTTCTATCTCAGCTCGTTTTGTGCCATCTTTCTCATTTAATTCTGTAGGGATTTCTTTCAAAATATTTCCTGCTTCAAAATATGAAGTTTCGGCACTAGCTCTATCTGCTTGAAGATTGGAATCAGTTTTGTTCAAAAGAGTTTCTATTCTAGTGAATTTTTCATTAGCGTCTCTACTTCTCTCTCTACCTTTCTTACTGTTTATTGTAAAGTTAATACCAAATATCAGGAGCAAAACTACCGCAACAATTCCCAATACCATCTTGATCCTTCTACCTCTAAGGTTTTTAATTTTGTAATCATCAATTCTCATCCCTGCAGTAGCTACAGGTCTTCTTCTACCCAATCTTACTTCTGAATACCTAGAAGAGATCTTTTTGAACCATCTTTTTGTTGCAAACAAAGAGCAAACTTTTTCCCATAATAGTAGAAAAAGTCTTTTTAAGAGAAGAAATAGATTAACAAAGAACATCTTAATTGGGAGAGAAATTTTAAGCAGAACGCTTTTTACATTCTTCGGGATTTTAACTCTAACATTTACCTTTTCCTTTATCCTTTTAAAGAAGCTCGAAACAGCTACCAGTGGTTTCAATATGGCTTTCTTGATTCCCTTCAGATTCAAACTCTTTGTATCTCTCTCTCCCTCCGGGACAAAAGTGTTTACTATCTTAGGCTTTTCATCCAACAAAACAGTTTCTTTCTTGTCCGTATTTTCAAAGTAAAGAATTCCTGCACTACCTGTTAGATTCACACCTATTCTAGAAATCTCTCTTAACAAAGAGGTTTTCTTTGATCCGACCGTAATATCTACTATGTTTTTTGACAAAATACCTGCAGTAGAGAGCAGTAGAGATTCATTGTCTTCTAAAACAATACCTGCTGTGGTAGCATTTTTCCCTTTCATTACTTCAAATATATTTATAACCTTCTCCCCCTTTGAGACATATATCTCTCCTTCGCCAAAGAAACCAACATACAAGCCTTCTTTTCTAACTAGTGTCATCAAGATATTCATATCAATTCCCACTTCTTTTAAATCCTTATCACT
>CAZCCQ010000012.1:0-11577 GCA_964497595.1 uncultured Candidatus Saccharibacteria bacterium
ATTGCTAGGTCTTTCTGAAAAATCTTTAGATACAAGAGGAAGGGCTTTTGATTATTTAGAGCTTAGTGATAATAATCCTTGTATAATTTCACTACCTAATGTAAATCCATACACCCTTGAAGTTGGAAAAACCGTAAGAGTACAGGTAGATGCCCGATTTAGAAATGTAGGGATTACCAATCTAAACATTATAGATTCCACTGGAAAACAGATATATAATGAATCTTTTGACAATATCCCATTACAAATAGGTACTAGCTTCCTCTATACTCCCTCAAAATCGGGAGCTGTAGATATTTTAGGATCTGTTAAGAAAACTGATAATGGAAGTGCTGGGTGTAAAATTAGCACTCCTTACGATGTTAAGGGACTAAGAGCAGTTTCTAATAATAGTTCTCCAGAATTCTCTTCTAACCCGTCTTCCTCAAAGCCATCACAGGATATTAAGACTGGAGATCAGTACGAATACACACTATCAGCAAATGATAAAGATAGTGACAGAATAAACTACTTTTACTCTTTCACTCCTAGAGCTGATTGGTTAAAGGCCGTTGTTGTAGAAGATGGCTCTAGTGGTAAACTAACCGTTACATTCAGAGGTTCTACTGACAAGCCTGCTAGCTACTTAGCTAATGTCATAATTCACGACGGATACAGCGAGCATATCAGGTCGCAGTCTTGGGTAATAAGTGTAAGCCCTAAAGAAAATGATATCCCAATTGTTAAAATTATGGACCCAATTCAGGCAATAAGAGTTAATTACGGAAGTTCCTTCAATGCTTCTTGGGAGGTATCTGACTTGAATCATATAGCTGCATTCCAACTATTTATGACTAAGAATCCTACAGATGAATACTCTTGGATGGCAGTAGGAAACAGCTTACCTTACAATGCTACTTCTACTACAGTCTCAACAATGGGCCTTACATCTGGGACATACAAACTAATAGTTAAAGCGACAGATAACCAGGTACCTGCGAAGTTTGGAACAGGGATCTCACCTGAGATAATCGTTTCAAAAACTACAGATGCAACACCAGAATCAGATGATGTAATCCTCTTAGGAGATCCTCAGGTTACAAATATGTCTCCTTCACTCTCTGATAATGTCTCAAATCCTAGGGTAACTATTAAAGGCACTTTAGTATCCAGTGAAGGCGCGAATATCGAGGAAAATAGTATTTCCTTTAAGGTAGATGGCACTGATATCACAAGCAAAGCAAAGATTAACAAAATTTCTGACAAAGAGTATACACTCATCTATCAACCAGATGAGGATCTAAAGTATGGAGAACACAAAGCCGAGATATCTTTCAAAGATACTAAGGGAAAGAACATAAACAAAAGTTGGAATTTTACCGTACAAAATCCAGACGGAGATACTGAAGGAACCTACAATATATTCGGATATGAGATAGGGAAAAGAACACTGTTCATTATTGGCATTGGCCTACTAATCATACTACTAGCAATAGCTGTCCCAATACTAATCTCTCTTCTGTGGGGAGGAAGAAAAACAAAAGAACAGACGGTATACGAAGAGAGAGTGCCCTCTGATGGAAGTGACCACTACATTCAACCTACAGTAAACGAAGATTTAAAAGCAAAAGTTGAAAATACTGTAGTAACAGAAGAGAAGAAAGAGGAAGATGTGTGGAGTTCTACGTACGATGCTCCTCAACCTACCCAACCTCAAGAAGAAGATGTCAAACGGGAAGTAACTACCACGTATGT
Source organism: uncultured Candidatus Saccharibacteria bacterium (assembly GCA_964497595.1). Taxonomy (GTDB): domain Bacteria; phylum Patescibacteriota; class Dojkabacteria; order SC72; family SC72; genus UBA5232. The sequence continues at coordinate 1,735 of CAZCCQ010000012.1, forward strand.
ACCTGTCCAACCTGTTGTAGAAGAGCCTGTGGTAAAAAAGGAAACTATTGTAGAGGAGGTACCTCCTGTTATCCCAAATCAGGAAGAAATTGTTCAAAGTACTACATATGTAGATGATTACAACCCTAGAGAGGAAGAAAAACCTATCGTCGAAGTAATTCCTGAACCAGAAATAGTAACAGAAAAACAACAAGAGCAGATAGAGGCTCCAATATCCCCCATTCCTCCTGCATCTACACCACCACCTGCTCCAGCAGTAGAAGATAGACTCCCAGAAATCAAGGAAGACATAACTGAACCAATACCTACAACACCTACAATTCCCCCAGAACCCCCTGCTCCAGATCCATCAGCTTTCCAAAAAATTGCCCAACAAATAGAAGATCAAACAAAAGAGGATAATAGAGAATAGCCATACAAACTGGTATAATCATTCCATTATGAAAAAACTTTCTTACAAAGAGATTCGACAGAAGTATTTAGACTTTTTCAAAAAAAATACACACCAAGAAATTCCAAGTGCAAGTTTAGTACCAGAAAATGATCCATCTGTTCTCTTTGTAAATGCAGGTATGTTTCCACTTGTTCCTTTTTTAAAAGGACAAAAACACCCACAAGGAAACAGATTAGTGAATGCCCAAAGATGTATCAGAACTGGTGATATCGAAGATGTAGGTGACGCCTTTCACAACACAGCTTTTACTATGCTCGGCAACTGGTCTCTGAATGACTACTTCAAAAAGGAGGCCATAAATATGACCATAGAATTCTTTGTAAAAGAATTACATCTAGATATAAACAAAATATATGCTTCCGTATTTGGAGGTGAAGATGGAATCGAAGAAGACAAAGAGTCAATAGAGGCTTGGATTAATGTTTACAAAAAATATGGGATAGAAGCGGAGGTCGGGGTAGACAAGAAAATTCAAAAATACGGTAAAAAGTATAACTGGTGGGGGCTTGAGTCAGGAGGTCCCTGTGGTCCAGACTCTGAGATCTTCTACGACACAGGAAAAGAAAAATGCTCTCCTAAATGTCACATCAACTGTGACTGTGGAAAATACATAGAGATAGGGAACAATGTCTTTATGCAATACCTCAAAGTAGGAGATGAGATAAAGCCGTTAGGAATGCACAATGTAGATTTTGGAGGAGGATTAGAGAGAATATCTGCCCTAATACAAGGAGCTAATACCACATATGACATTGACATATACAAACCAATCATAGAAAAGGTTAAGTCTCTATCAAATATAACTGACGAAAGATCCGAAAGAATAATAACCGACCATATAAATGCATCTACCTGGATAGTAATGGATGGAGTTACTCCATCAAGAAATCAACAGGGATATATTTTAAGAAGACTCATAAGACGAGCTATAAGACACGGCAAGAAGCTTGGAATAGAAACCCTTTTCACAAAAGAAATCGCGAAAGTTTGTATAGAACAATTCAAAGATATCTGGACAGATTTAGAAAGCAACAAAGAAAAAATACTCTCCGTAATTGAAGAAGAAGAGATTAAATTCAATAAAACAGTAGATTCAGGACTTAGAGAATTAGAAAAAATAATAAGCAAGAAAACAGAAGTCGATGGAAAAGATGCATTCTTACTCTACGAAACATATGGACTACCATTAGAAATAACAGAAGAGATTCTAAAAGAAAAAGGGTTCACGATGACAAATAGAGAACTCTACTTTGAATCCGAAAAAGAACACCAAGAAAAATCAAGGACAGCGGCAAAAGGGCTCTTCAGTGGAGGATTGGCTGACACATCAGAAATGTCTGCTAAATATCACACAGCGACTCATCTTCTCCTCGTAGCTCTAAGAAAAATTCTAGGTGAGCATATATCTCAAAAAGGAAGTAATATCACTCCAGAGAGACTGCGATTTGATTTCCCCAATGACACAAAACTAACAGAACTACAGATAAAACAAGTAGAGGATATTGTAAATGAACAGATAGCAAAAGGACTAGAGATATCATACGAAGAAATACCAAAAGAAGAAGCATTAAGACTTGTACCATTTGCCGCATTTACAGAGAAGTATTCTGATACTGTTAAAGTATATTACATAGGACCAAAAGACAACCCCTATTCTGTTGAAATCTGTAATGGCCCACATATCCAAAATACTAAAGAGCTTGGACACTTTAAAATAATAAAGCAAGAAAATTTGGGAGCAGGGATTAAACGAATTAAAGCCATCTTAGAATAAATCATATGAAAACACTCTACCCTATACTAGCAATAGATTACGGAGACAAACACTTCGGATTGGCTATTTCAGACTCCAAAGGAATTATTGGACAACCACTAGATGTCATTTCGATCACAAAGAATAGAGATATTGATTCCATAATAAAAGAAATATTAGGAATCGCAGAAGAAAATAAAGTTCAAACTTTACTCATAGGAAAGCCTCAAGCTTTTGCAACAAGTCAAGAAAAAACTCTTTCTAAAATTGATAAATTTGTCAACAAAATAAAAGAAGCTACTAATACAAGAGTATTGATATATGATGAAAGTTTCTCTACAATTCAAGCTCAAAATATGCTAACATTTTCAGGTCAAAGCACAAAAAAGAGTAGAAGCAAGATTGACAAAATAGCTGCAACTGTATTTCTACAAGAATTTTTAAATTCGAAAAAGCATAATAATTTTACCGAATAAAATACTTATGAAAAAAATCTTTCTCGCACTCATACTGCTACTGTTCTGCGCTGGTATAGCTCTTCTGCTTGATTACAGACAATCATTAAACAAACCACAATCTCAAGATGCTAACAAGATCTCATTTCAAATTAAGAAGGGAGAGGGTGTTGATGCTATTTTGAAGAATTTAATAGATTCCTCGTTGTTGAATAAAAGATATTATCTCTATGCTAAAGTATATTTGAAGTTAAATGACTTAGAGAAAAAATTACAAGCAGGACTATATGAATTGCCAAAGAACCTCAATATGACAGAGTTGTTCAAGACTCTGCAAGATGCCAAAGAGCAAGACATATGGGTGACTATCCCCGAGGGTTTGAGAAAAGATGAAGTAGCAACTATTTTAGACAGAGAGCTATCCAAGAGTGAAAAAGCCACTTTCTCACAAGATGAATTTCTTTCTCTATGCACAGATTCTGAGTATATTAAAACATTGGGTTTCAGTATTGTATTAAATGATCTAGAGGGATTTCTTTTCCCTGACAAGTATGCATTTTCTCCTGAAAGTACGACAAAGTCTGTCCTAAAGGAGATGACTGACAATTTTAAGAAAAGAGTAGGAACAGATTACAAATATGAAGACATTGTAATGGCAAGTATAGTGGAGAGAGAAGGATTTAATTCACAGGACAGACCAATAATTGCAGGAATACTACTTAAGAGATTAAGAGAAGGATGGCTACTACAAGCTGATGCTACTCTACTCTATCTTCCTAAAGATTGGAAACACATAATTACAGATATAGACAAGAAATCAGATAATCCATACAATACCTACAAAAAGATAGGACTTCCACCTACACCAATATGCAATCCAGGACTGCAAGCCATAGAGGCATCGCTACATCCAGAAGAGTCCCCTTACTACTTCTACATTCACGACAAAGATGGTGTCCCTCACTACGGGGTAACATTAAGTGACCACAACAACAATGTAACAAAATACCTAAGATAGACTAATTACTGCCACAATGATTTTAGAAATAGACACAACAAACAAAGATAAAGAGAATCAAGTTGACGAGACCATAATCAATAGGCATAGAGTAGCAGAAAATAGAAACCAAACTGTAGTTAAACCACCAAAGAAAAAGAGGCCTATACGAAAAATTCTCTTACTAACTCTTTTACTTTTTTTATTAGCAGGTGCTGGATTTTTAATATGGAAAGGATACATAATTACAAAAAATATTGGATTTAAACTTAACTCTGTCTCACTAGTTCAGAACAAAGAGCCTGAACTGAAGAAAGATAGTGAAGGAAAACACACCAATATACTCCTTGTAGGTATCGATACTAGAGACAAAGGAGAGTTACTAAATACTGACACAATAATACTACTTTCCTACAGCTATGAAACAAACAATACTGTTATGCTCTCTATCCCAAGAGATTTCCACGTTGAAGTATCAAAAGAAACAAAGTGGTTTGCTAGAATAAACTCAGTATATTCTACTGCAGAAGGAAAAAAGGAAGGCTCTGGTCTAGAGGCATTGAAAAAATCTGTAGAAGAAGTAACAGGAAAAGAAATACAATATTACGGAATGATAGACTACAAGGCCTTTCTTGAGATAATAGACACAGTTGGAGGAATAAATGTAAATGTAGAAAACAACTTTACTGACTATATGTATCCAAGTGATAGAGGTGTTGGGTACAAGACTGTAAGATTCTTAGCAGGACCACAAGTTATGGATGGGGAAACAGCTTTAGAATACAGTAGATCAAGACACTCTAGTCAAAACAATGAAGGAACTGATTATGCGAGAGCAAGAAGACAACAAAAGGTTATTCTTGCATTAAAAGAAAAGATATCACAAAACGAAGTATACACAAACCCTAAAACTGTAACGGGCATAATATCTTCTCTTTCCAAAAACATAAAAATATCAGAATTTACCGTACAAGACATTGAAGCAGGAATAAAACTAATAAAAGAATTTGATAAGAATGGAGGGAAGACATACTCATTTGTATTAGATCCATTATCTGGAGGGCAACAATTAGTGGAGACAAAAACTCTCCCTAGTGGAGCATTTGCAATAGGACCCAAGGAAGGATTAGGCAAATATTCTAATATCCGAGAATACATAAATCTAATAATTCAAAAACCTCAACTATACTCTGAGAAACCTACCGTATATGTTTACGACATCGGACTTGGCTACAAAGAAGTAGTAGCACAAACAGAAAAAATGAGAGAGGAATTTAAGTATATACCAATATATTTCAGATCTACCCTATTCAAAGATAAAGAGGGTATTTATGTCTATTCAGAGACTAATGGACTTACAGAAAGCAAAGCAGTATTCTCTAAATTCTTAGGAACAGAAAAAGTTGAGAAACCTGATTTCATTAAAACTAATTTAGGACGAGAGAATGTTATAATTCTCTTAGGAAAACCTGTTCAATTAAATACAGAGAATTAAAGTGAAATACAGACTGTATCACGGTTCTTCTCCGTATCTATCTCTAAAGTCTGCCCATACATACCTTAAAAAGATACGAGAAGAATCTAACAACCAAGAGTTTCTATCAATAGATGCTGACAGCACTGATTCTTCATCACTTCTTGATTTGGTATCATCTCAAAATCTTTTCTTTGCAAACAGAATAATATTTTTGAGAAGAGTGTACAGAAACAAAGAGAAAGACAAAATCTTAGAACAAATATTAGGAATAATCCAAGAAAACAACTCCTCTGATACGATAATCTTTTGGGAAGATCAGAAGATAAAGGCAAATACTAAGTACTTCAAATTTTTTGATAAATACAAAGCGGTAGAGGAAAGTAATGCAACAAATAAAAGGACATTTTTTACTTGGTTAAGAAAAGAGCTAGAAGAATTAGATCTTAAAATAGAAGCCACTGCTTTAAGAGAATTAGCAGAAAGGACCAATTACGATCCAGAAAGATGTAGTAATGAGCTGAAAAAAATCAAATTACTAATAGATGACAGAGAGATAAAGAAGAGCGATATAGAAAATGTCATATCAAACACATTGGAAAAAGACATCTGGGCATTAGTTGATGCCATAAACAGTGCTGACAAAATAGAGAGTATCTTCATAGTAGAGAAACTAATAACACAAGCTGTTGATCCAAATTACATAATCTCTATGATTGCAAGAAATCTACGATTGATTACACTAGTAAAATTCTTAACAGAAGAAAAGAATGAGACACAAAGTAACATAGCTAAAATTCTAAAAATTCCTCCATTTACAATTCCTCAACTGATAAGGACAGCAAAAGAGTATGATAGAAAGAAAATAAAAATGCTTTACACTAAGCTCGCAAATTTAGACTATCAAATTAAAAAAGGTCTCATTGATCCGAAGCTCGGAATTACCCTCCTCTCCTCCATACTTTAATACAAGTCATTGACAGTAAACCGCTATTAAACTAAACTCTACTAAGATAATTTCTGCTAATTTGTTGGCTGCCCATACTATATGGAAGAGGTAAGAAGAGTTACCACAACAAGAAAATCAAATAAACTTGTCACAGCCTTGTTAATAATAGCAGGAATATTAGGCTTGATTCTCATTGCAGTTGCAATATATTTCTACAGGATGAAGAGTTTTACTGAGACTCAGACTACTACCACAAAAACTTGCGCCTGCTACTATATTGACCCTGCTATTACTTCAGAGTGTGGAGATCCTAGAAGAGGCTTCCTTTTTAAAACTAGTACTGTAGAGGAAAGTGCAAACTGTCCATCATCTTGTACCACAAGTAGTCTCTCTGTTAATTTACTAAACAGCACAACAAAACAAGAGGCTTACCTCTCCTGCCCAATAACAAATATTCAAGATACTAGATGTACAGAAATGACAGTAAAGGATTCTAGTGGGAAGATTATCACAGGGAGAATAAGTGGAGATGAGAAGATTACAGTAGAGGCTAAATTCGACCGGGAGTACAAAGACTACCAAATACTCTTAAACAATGAGCCCTCCGAGCCTGAGAATATTTCTAGTGATAAGTTAACCATTAAAAAGACATTATCGGGATTTACAACACCATCTTTGAATATAGTGGCAACTGGGAAAGATAACACAGGAGAGCAGATAAATTCCCCTTTGTGTAAAAGAGTTATTGAGGTAACACAGAGTGGAACTTCAAATGTATCTGCACTACAACTTACCACAAGACTTGATAACAATGTATACAAGATATCAAAAGCAGTTGTAAAAGTTGCAAACCTTGAAAGTGCTGAGAAACTTGCAATTAAATTCTCATTCAGTGACCCGAAATTTACAACTCTCCAAATAACAAAAGGATTTACATTTGACAAGGCAAAGGGTGAAATCACAATACTAGAGCAAGATCTCTACAAAGATGAGAACTTTACAGGAGCAAAAAGCTTTGCTCAGTTAAATGGATATGTTGGGAAACTAAAAGTTACTGCGGATATTACAGTAGCCGACAAATCCATAGGATTAGCATCTTCTACAATAGATTTTCCTCAAGTAGCTACTACACCCACTACACCTACAACAGAAACTCCTACTGCACCTACTGAGTCTAACTTTAAGGTGACAGTAACAAATAATGTTACCTGCCTAGAGAGAGTATCTCCTAATAATGTTGTTCAGTACTCCATAACAATTAACAATCAAGCTACTACAACACAAAACATCACATCGATAAAAGACAAGCTACCTTTAGGGTTTTCGTACATCGCAAATTCAAGCAGAATAAATAGCGTCTCTGTGAGAGATACAGAGTATGTTAAAGTAACAACAGTTGGCCAAACTAAAGAGATTGTATGGACAAATAATAAAGGATGGGCAATTAGTGCTGGACAATCTTTAACCATAATCTTCCAAGCCCAAGCAGATGCAAATGCCCTAACTGGTACAAATCAAAACGAGGTTGTAATAGAGCCAGCTCAAATTCCATCTGATCCAACATCTGTAAGAGCTGAATCAGTAGTAACAGTCACACAATCCTGCACTAGCCCAACAGCTCCTACTCCTGCTGTACCTTCAACTCCTGAAACTGGACTGTTTGATTCCATTATAGGAAGAGTCATTCTAGGAATTGGTACCTTGATTTTAGGCTGGTTTATATACAATAAACCTTTTGGCCAGGTAGTTGCTAAGAAATTCGTAAGCTCAGAGGTATACAAAGAAGCCGAGATGACATCTTGGAGAATCTTCAAACCACGAAAGTACTTCGAAGAAAAAACTATTAAGAGGTTTAGGAAAAAGTAGTATTTACTAAAGGTTTTCTAAAATAAATTCTAAAGGTGAGCTGTTATTCCCATATGCTTGGTTATCCGAATTTATCAAAAAGTAATACTTCTGCTTAGTTGTGAGTTTATCTAAAGTTACAATATGCTTACGCATTCCTCTGTCCTCTGAGATATCGATCCCTACTCTGTCCAAATTATTCCTATCTAAACCGTATTGAACAAAACCTAAGCATTTGCCTTTTGTCTCCCAAGATATCTGCATAGAGTACTCCGCCTCTCCCTTCTTTGTAAAAATATTGTATGGAGTACAATTACTCTGTCCTACTGAAAGGAAATCAAAACCTCCCACATTCTTTTTCAACAGTAAAAAAGTAGATGAAAACACTAAAATAACAGAAAAAAATGCTATTGTTAGAAGGATTCTCTTACTCACTCGATTCCTCAACTAAAATATAATTCTTTTGACTAGACGAATTTATACCATCTGACACTTTAAGAGTAAAATCATATACTCCCGAAGCATTTTCTGGAACAGTACCTTTTACAACATTGCCCTCTACCTCTAACCACGAAGGTCCAGACTCTATCTCGATACTAATCTCATTACTCTTGCTATCTAAATCTACCACCCTGACAATATACTCATACTCCTCACCCTGTACAAGCTGAATAGGCGCAATAGAAATTATGTATGGAATACCTGTCAGTTGATTTACCTCCTGTTTTTCCTGCACTCCTAACACAACTTCTTTCTTAGAACGATTCAGAATCACATTAGTAACTATTACTCCTAAAAGGAAGACCACCAACAGAGAGCTAACGACTATCTTCACTTTCCTACTATCTGTCATAACAAAAGTCTATCACAAAAATGAATGTTTACAAACCAAGGTTTAATATATATAATACGCTGATTAACAAACATTATATTACAAGTACATCAGATGCCAAATTTAAAAACATCAATAAAAGAATTAAGAAAAATTAAAAGGAAGAGTAAGATCAATGATCGATTAAGGGAGAGAGTTAAAAAAGCTACTAAGAAGCACAGCAAACTCATATCCCAACAGAACAAAAAAGAGGTAGAAAAGAATCTAAAGAACCTTTACAAAGTTTTAGACAAAGCAGCAAAAAAGAATGTAATTAAAAAGGGTAAGGCAAATAGGATGAAATCAAGACTTACCAAACATTTAAACAAACTGTCCCAAAGCAATGTCGAAACTCCTAAAAAGAGCACTTAAAATATCGATATGGCCTGCAGTACTAATGATCGCGTCAAAAGTACTTGGAATTACTATTGTTAATAGCATATACAATCTTGATTTCTATATTGATAATCAAATTCGTGGACTATTTACAGTCCAACTTTACTATACGGATATAGAGACAACTCTTCTAGTAAACTCCTTTGCTAATCTTTTTATGATTCTTACTCTTGCGTTTCCTACTTTCTACTTCATATTTAAAACATCTGTATATCAATCAACATTACAAAATCCAAGAACTATTGTTAAGTTAACAAAATTTAATGTTGTAAAGTGGATAACTAAAAAGGATACTTCTTTCTTACTAATCTTCATATGGAGTTCGTTTCTTTTACTAGCATCTCTTCTTGTAATTGTAGAAACTCTACAAGGGAACTGCTACAGCTGGGTAGGAATAATTGCTGGTGTATTTTCATTGCTTTCAATGTGGGGAACGGTAAAGACATACGAGGTAGAAATTGATAAGATATATCCAACAGAGGAGAAATTTTACTAAGTAAAAATGAGTAACCAGAATAAAAATTTACTACCACAATTATTTGAACCGTTGGCTATTACAGCTATTATTTTACTTTTTATTGTACCTGCTGTTACTGTTCTTAATCTCTCCCCAATTACTCAGACAATTAAAAAACCCAATGTTCTTGGA
>CAZCCQ010000013.1:0-10885 GCA_964497595.1 uncultured Candidatus Saccharibacteria bacterium
TGATAGATGAGAAGAATATTAGGGTTGTATATATGGGAGGAACAGGGAACAATTTTGATTTGGAGAAGAGTAAGAATCTAGGGGATGTAGATGCTTTAATTATTCCAGTAGGGAATGGAGAGTCTTTTATGGATTTTGACAAACTAGAGAAAGTCATATCTAACATTGATCCTGCAATACTAATTCCTTGTGCATACAAGGAAGATTCTAAGAATGGAAAAGATCTCAAGAGTAAAGATGAGTTTGTAAAGCAATTTGGTTATGCTAATGCTCAAGAGGAGGGATATATTAACTTGGCAAAGAGGAAGATAGAAGAAGATCAGAAGAGTGTTGAAGTAATATTTTTAAAATAGGGAATGCAAAAGAGACTACCACCACAAAATATAGAGGTAGAGAAATCACTTCTAGGGTGTATGTTGATGGATAAAGATGCCATTATTACTGTTTCTGCTTGGTTACTTCCAGAGCATTTCTATGATCAAAAACACATTACGATATATTCAGCCATATTAGATCTGTTTAATAATGCACTTCCTGTTGATTTGATAACTGTAGTTGATAAGTTAAAGAAGCAAAAAAAGCTATCTTCTGCAGGAGGTACTGCATATGTTGCTGATTTAGTTACTACTGTGGCAACGACGGCACATTCAGAGGAGTATGGGGAGATAATCAAAGAGAGTGCTATTAGAAGAGGGTTAATAAGTGCAGCTGGAAACATTACTGAGATTGCTTTTAATGAAGATACTCCAATAGATGAAGTTATTGACAAATCGGAAAGACAGGTTTTTGATGTAGCTCAGACTGGCACAAAGGTTAATTTTATCCATATAAAGGATTTGCTGAAGGAAGCATACGAAAGAGCTGAGAGGGCTGATAATGATGAGCCTTTGGGTGTTTCTACTGGTTTTAAGGATTTAGATGATTTACTTGGAGGTTTTCAAAAGTCAGACTTAATTATTCTTGCTGCTAGGCCATCTGTAGGGAAAACGGCGTTAGCTATTGATATGATGAGACACGCAGCTTTGGTAGATAAAAAAACAGTAGCATTTTTCTCATTAGAAATGTCCAAAACTCAGATTATGGAGAGGTTTTTAGGTATGCAGGCAGGTATTCCTCCTTGGGAAATTAGAACAGGTAGATTGAATGAGAAGAAATTTATGAAATTAGCAAGTACGATGGGTGAGCTTGGTGATGCAAATATCTATATTGATGATCAGGCAGGTCAGCATATTAATTCTCTTAGAACTAAAGCAAGAAGGTTAGCTGTTGAGACTGGTGTCGACATTATATTCGTAGACTACCTACAGCTTATGCACGGAAATAGTAAAGAGAGTAGGACTTTGGAGGTAGGCGAGATATCACAAGGTCTGAAGAATATTGCGAAGGAGTTGGATATTCCTGTTGTTGCACTATCTCAGCTCTCTAGAGCTATTGAGCAAAGGCAGGGTAGACGACCTCAGCTTTCAGATCTTAGAGAGTCGGGCTCGATTGAACAGGATGCTGATGTAGTTATGTTTATAGATAGAGAAGAAACGTGGAATCCTGATACTGAGAATAAGGGTATTGGTGAGTTAATTGTAGCAAAACATAGAAATGGACCTACAGGTGTAATTAGACTGGCATTTGTTAATGAGATAGCAAGTTTCAGGAATTTGTACAAAAGTACTAAGTAATCTTCCCTAATCAGTGGTTTTTTAGTATAATTCGCTGTCGGTCGAGTGGTGGAACTGGCAGACACGCGGGACTCAAAATCCCGTGCTAGCAATAGTGTGAGGGTTCAACTCCCTCCTCGACCATATATTAAAAATATTTAATGAACAAAATGGAAAAACTAATACTTGGTTTCCTAGATGGTGTGAGTAATATTGATTTTAGATTTGTATGGACTATTTTTTTGATAGCAATGGCTGCATTTTGGATTGTTGTTTTGTATTGGGTATGGCTAGATTCAGGAGACAGGACGAGTAGCAAACCAATGAGAATTGCGTATGTTATTCTTACAGGAGTGCTACTTATTCCAGGATTGATAATATATCTTCTTATTAGACCTAGTCAGACGATAGAAGATATCTACTGGGCTGATTTAGAGAGAAGATATTTGAAATATGAGACATCAGAATTAGGTGATTGTCCTAAGTGTGGGACTCAACTCTATCCCGGATTTACATACTGTCCTAATTGTAGATACAAATTAAAGGTAAAATGTCCGAAGTGTGAAGTAGAAATGGACAAACAGTATCTCTACTGTCCCTCCTGCGGTATTGAAATGAGGAAGAAAAAAGTAGTAGTGGAAGATACTTCTCCTTCTATTGAGGTAATGGAAGAGCAGATCCAAGCATCGAAAGATGAGGCCGTTGAAGTAGTTGAATCTAACAGAGTTAGATACTCTGCTAAAAAGGGAGTAACAGTCAAAATAGGGGAGCAGATTATGAAATTGTTCTCTTTCTTCTCAGGAGGAAGAGGGAAAAAAGAGACTGAGGAAAAAGAAAAGAGTTCAGGGAAGAACAAGAAGAAAAAGTAAGACTCTCTTCCTGCTAGATTTATGTTATCATTTAGAACTTTAATTAAGGATTACTGCATTGTTTAAGAGCATACTGGATTTTGTATACAAGTTGGTAGAGTTTTTGGATCCAGTTACTACTCTTGGAATCACGATGCTCCTCGGACTCTTTACTTTTTGGAAGTTGGCATCTAGGAGTAGAAAAAACAATTCATCTATTTTTGATATCTTCGTAGTATCATCGGTTGTAGGTATTATTTTTAGTAGGGTGTCCCATATCATCTCTAACTGGCCTGAGTTCTCTGAGTATATTTGGTATTGGCTTCCCTATGAGCGATATGCTGAGCAAATTTATCTTTTTAGATTACTACCGTGGAGATTTCTAAGACTGTGGGATGGGGGTGTAGATGTACTTCTTACAGTAGTTGGTATGATATTAGCTCAAACATTAATAATTCTTCTTGTTAAAAAATGGAGATGGAGTCATCTGTTTCCATCAATATATCTGTCTAATTGGCTAATACTTGGAATCTCTTTCATCCTCATAGGTATTCAAAGTAAAAATGACCTCTGGATACACCAAGGTAGCTATATCCTACTCCCTTTCTTTCTGTTTGTTTTCGTAATATGGTTCCTTCCTAGACTATATTTAGGGAAAAGGAGAGAGACAGTAATAACTGTATTAGAAACGATATTTGCAATAGTTTCTGCAATCACAATATCCTATGTTTACTTCTCTTCGGACCTCAATATTATGACGAGGATAGGTCTAACGATACTTTTGATTTGGTATGCTTTTGGAATACTCTTTTACATCATAGATGGGAGAAGAACGGACAATGTAACGATTGAAAAGGTTTCATCCGTGAGGCATATGTCTCTACCAGATGTAGGTCAGTCAATTAGATTAAGAAAATAGTAGTATGAGATTTCAAGTAGATGGGAAAGAAAAAGGGAAACGAGTTGATATAGCAGTGCTAGGTTTTTTGAACAAGGGTAAAAAACAAGATATTAGTAGGTCATTTTTAAGAAAATACTGGGACATTTTGATATTAGTGAATGGAGAAGATGTAAAACCTTCATTAAAGCTAAAGGAAGGAGATGATGTTGTACTTAATGAAGACAAACTACAAGAGATTATACAGAAAGACATACTTGCCTCTGAGATAGAAGGGCAGGAAGGGGAGATAGAGATAGAGTATGAAGATGAAAATTGCATTGTTTTAAACAAGAAATCAGGTGTTGTAGTACACCCAGGGAGTGGTAATACGGATAAGACTTTAGCGAATTTTGTTGTCCATTATTTACAGCAAAAAGGAGAGTATGATAACAAGGTAAAAAGAGGAGGGGTAGTTCACAGATTAGATAAAAGTGTCTCAGGTTTAATCCTTTTTGCAAAAACTTTGGAAGCTCAGAAGGTTTTTCAGAAACAGTTTCAAGATCATAAAGTGGTGAAGGTTTACTATGCCAAAATAGATAGGAAAGACAGTAAAGAAACAGGGGAGAAGCTTTCTGTTCTTAAAGAACTTGAGAATTTAGAAAAAAACAATTTTACTCCTGATTCTTCGTGGAAGAAATTAGAAGGATATATGTGTAGAAGTCGTAGTAATCGAATGAAAATGCAATTTACTTTAGGCGGACGAAGTCCTAACTGCAAATATACCCTAAGCTATATTAAACACATATCAAATGATGAGCTGTTAATAAAGATAGAGACTGGTAGAATGCACCAAATTAGGGCAAGTCTAGAGTATGAAAAAATGCATATAGTAGGAGATACTCTTTACTCGTCTGTCTCAGGAAATGGGGGAGTACCAGATTCCATAGAGTTAAAATCAATTCTTCTCTCATTAAAGAATTTAGATGGTAAGAGAATGACTTTTAGATTAGAAGAAAATGAACAAAAGAAGAAGAAATAAAATTGAGAAAACATCTTCACCAAAGAAGAAAACACCATTACTGCGATGGTTACTATTTATTTCCGTTCTCCTTTTAGCTTTGTATTTACTGTATTTTGTATTTACAGTAATTTCTCAAAGGACAACAGATGTTACTAAGCTGAATTCTTCATCAGATTATGTGCTTTCAAAACAGAATCAAGATTTAGAGAGGACATTGATAGTCTTTGAAGAGGGTAAGGGTGAGGCGAGGAAAATAACAGATGTGTATTTGTATATGGGAAACAAACAGAAAAAACAGGCTCTTTTAATATATCTGTCAGGAGATACCTACTTCACAGGACTGGAGGAGGAGTTTGGTAATAAGGTAGCAGTATCATCTTTTAGATATGCTGGAGACTTCTTAGCCAAAGGAAGGGGTGTTGAGTATGCAATATGGCAATTAAATCAGCTTTTTTCTGTAAAAAGTCATAACTATATATGGTTTTCCTCTGAGTATATGGATGTTGTAAATACAGTTTTTGGAGATAGTAGAGAGAAGAGTGGTACTGTTGAGAAAATGGAGTCTTTTTACAACAAATTCTCTAAATTAAAAATCCTCTTTTCTGTTTATAAACTTAGTAGTATCGATGGGGAAATATACTCTAATATGGAATTCTTTAATGTAATAAATAAGATAGAGGAGATAAGTACTAATAAAAATAAGTATCAGGTTTCTAAAATCATTTTGTCTGATGAGAAATATCTAATGAAAGAAAAGTCTGCGATTGGTGAGGATATAAAGGTATTAAATTTGAAAGAGTATGATAGGGCAGTAAGATCCCTGTCGAGCAAGTTACTTGATGGGGAGTTAGAAAGAGAGAGGGGTAGGATAGAGGTATACAATGCAAGTAATATGTCAGGAGCAGCTGGAAGTCTAGGAAGAAAGATATCGAATACAGGAGGGGATGTTGTAAGGTATGGGAACGCTCCAATAATCTCTGAGAAGACAATACTCTATGTTCCTAATATGAAGAATTTCTCTAAAACGTATCAGGTCATATCAGAAGTTCTTTCTGGTAAGTTTGAATTAGTAGAAGGTCGCCCTGATTTTATGACAACAGGTGATGTCGTTATCGTCATTGGAAATGATATTAAAGCTATGTATGTTTTCTAAATAACTATTTGATTAAATACTGTTTTTAATCTAAAATTCTGACAAGAAATATGGAAATAATAATTGCCCTAATACTGTTGCTTGCTGTCCTTTTTGTTCTCTTTCTGTTTTTGTTAGGTAAAAAATCTGAAAAAGAGGAAGTTTTTAACGATGTGAGAAATCCTTTGGTTATGCAGATATTAGTCCCTAGGGAGAATGAGAAAGCATCACTAGCTGCTGAACAGATGTTTGCATCTATTCACGGAGTATTGGAGGGAAACAGAAGATGTTCTGATGTAATTAGCTTTGAGGTAATTTCTACAGAAGAGGATGGTATTAGATTTTTTGTGGTAGCTCCACAGCATCTGTGTAGATTTGTAGAAGGACAAATTTATGCACAGTATCCAAATGCAGATATAGAATATGTGAAGGATTATGCTAAGGATGTAGAAAAGACAGAGAATGTCTTTGTGACTACAGGAGAGATAGAAATGGAGAAAGATTCCATTTTCCCCATCAAAACTTTTAGGAATTTTGAAGTAGATCCTTTGGCCGCAATAACTGGGGCAATGTCTGAATTAAATAGGAATGAAAAAGTTTGGCTTCAAATTATTGTACGACCAATATCTAACTACTGGCAGACTAAGTCGAAAGAGTATATTACTGCAGTAAAAGAAGGAAAGAGCCTAGGAGGCTTCTCTTTTGGTAATTTTGTAGGAGGGATAGCTAAGAATGTTGGAACAGCACTAACACAAAGTCCCGATACAAAGCCACAGAAAGAGATAGTGAAAATAGCCCCAGGGCAGGAAGAAGAATTGCGCGAGATAGAGACAAAAATGTTAAAGGTTGGTTTTGAGTTTAAGATTAGGGTGGTAACTAAGGCAGAGGATCAGGTAAGATCCGAGCAAATATTGAGAGATGTAGTAGCAAGTTTTAAGCAGTTTACTACAGCTCATTTGAATAACTTGATCCACGCAAAGCCATCACTGTCAGGCAAGGAGATGTATGAGAGCTATTTAAGAAGATATATAGGGGAAGAGCAGGATATTTTGAATATTGAGGAGTTGGCATCTCTCTATCACTTGCCCAATATCTCAGTAGAAACACCGAATATTGCTTGGAGTAGATCTAGGAAATTAGAACCACCTATGAATCTGCCAAGAGGTACAGAAGATGATGTTACCGTATTTGGTGAGACCGACTATCGTGACCTTAAGGTTCAGTTTGGTATTAAGAGAAAAGACAGGGTTAGACATTTCTATCTTTTGGGGAAGACAGGTACAGGGAAATCAACTCTATTTAAAAATATGTTCATATCTGATGTCTTGGCAGGAGATGGCGCTTGTTTTGTAGATCCTCACGGAGATACTGTAGAGGAACTTCTAAACTATATACCTCCTAATAGAGTACAGGATGTTGTGTATTTTAATCCTACAGATGTGGAGCATCCAGTTGGTTTTAATCTTTTAGAATTAAAAGATAGCTCGCAGAGAGATTTGATTGCCGATGGAGTAGTGGAGGTATTTAAAAAGCAGTTTGGAGATTCTTGGGGACCAAGACTTCAATATATTCTTACAAATACTGTTGCTACTGCACTAGAAGCTCAGGGTACAACTTTGTTGGCAGTAATTAGAATACTCGTAGACAAGAACTATCGAAAATTCATATTGAAGCAAGTAAATGATCCAATCCTTTACAAGTTTTGGACAGAAGAGTTTTCTCAGATGTCCGAAAACAACAGATTACTTGCAGAGGCAATTTCTCCAATACAAAACAAAGTAGGTAGGTTTATCTCCTCTGCTGTTACTAGGAATATCATAGGTCAGGTTAAGTCGACAATAGATTTGAGAGAGATTATGGATAACAAGAAAATTCTGTTAGTAAATCTCGCGCAGGGTCGTTTGGGAGAAGAGACAGCGTCTTTGTTAGGAGGGATGATTATTACTAGGCTTCAGGCAACTGCTATGGAGAGGGTAGATATTCCTGAGTCTGAGAGAGAAGATTTCTTTTTGTATGTTGATGAGTTTCAGAATTTCGCTACAGAGTCATTTGCAAAAATTCTCTCAGAAGCAAGGAAGTACAAACTTAATTTAACTATGACTAACCAGTATATTGATCAACTTCCACTAACAGTTAGGCAGGCAATATTTGGTAATGTAGGAACATTGGGTTCATTTGTTGTAAGTCAGTCTGATGCAAGTATTTTAGAGAAAGAATTCGCACCGGTTGTATCTTCAGATGATCTTGTTTCTTTGGATGCGTATGCTATGTATATCAAACTTTGTATTGATGGTATGACATCTGTTCCATTTAGTGCAAAATCTTTACCGATTAGATACCAGAGGTTTGATTTGAGAGATGATATTGTAAAGGAGTCTAGAGTAAAATACGGTATGCCTAGGGCAGATATTGAGGAAAAAATTATGAAGTGGAGTACTCAGTCGTATAGTGAAAGAGGCAATAGAAGCAATGTGAATAGCCAGACAAAAAGTAGTACCTTTGTTGAGAGAGAAGTAAAGAAAGAGGGGAAAAAACCTCAGCAACAGAAAGAAGAAGGACAAAAGTACTCGGTCAAGGTATAGTCGAGGTCTCAGGTTTGTGGTAGAATAACGTCAGTAAATTAGCATTTCTGTATATGTCAGGACATTCTAAATGGGACACAATAAAGCATAAGAAGGCATTGAATGATGCTAAAAAAGGTAAGAGTTTTTCTAAGGTATCAGCACAAATAACTCATGCAGCTAAGCAGGGTGGAGGGGATCCTAATATGAATCCCACTTTAAGATTATATATTGATAAAGCTAAAGCTGTAGGTTTTTCCAATGACAGTATTGATAAGGCCATTAAAAAAGGAACAGGAGAGGGAGGAGAAGGTGTGATTATTGAAGAGATATCCTATGAAGGATTTGGTCCTCACGATATTCAACTTATAGTCGATGTTTTAACAGATAATAAAAATAGAACGGTTGCAGATCTAAGACAGCTTTTTGAACAGATAGGGGGAAAGATGGGGGATGTGGGTTCTGTCTCTTGGAACTTTGAGACGAAGGGATATGTTGAGATATTGTGTGGTCATATGGAAAAATCTCCTAAGTATGGAGAAGCAGATAAGTATGTTGAGGATAATCCAGAGGAGGTTATGCTTAATATTATGGATTTAGATGGAGTTGTAGATATTCATAATTTTGAGGAAGATGGGAGGAATGGCTTGGGAATATATACAGAGTATGACAGCTTCGGAGCAGTCAGGGATGCTATTAACGAATTAGGATATGTTCTCCAAGAAGCAGAGCTAATTAAAGAGGCAAAGATGTTTAAGAAGTTAGAAGGTTCTGAATTAGAAAAAGCGAACGAAGCTATTGAACGTCTTGAAGATAATGATGATGTACAAAATGTGTGGAGTGATTTAGAATAGTTTCCTGTTTTATGAATTTAATGAAAAGTAGATGTACAAATATCTTTTTCTAACATAAAATATATATATGCTTAGAATAATAGGTATAGATCCAGGGTTGGCTACAACAGGATGGGCAGTTGTTGAGTTTGATAATAATTCTAATCCAAATATCTTGGATTACGGTTGTATCTCAACAAAGAAGGGCTTAACAGTACCAACACGCTTAAAAGAGATACATCTAGATCTGAAGGAGCTAATAGAAAAATACAAACCCTCCTATGCTGGTGTAGAGACTTTGATCTTCTGTAATAATCAGAAAACAGCAATATCAGTTGGGGAAGCTAGAGGAGTCGTATTACTTACACTTGAATTGGCAGGTATCCCTGTTAAAGAGATGACGCCATTACAAGTAAAAAATTCCATAACAGGATACGGCAAAGCAAACAAGAAGCAGGTGCAGGAGAGTGTAAAGGTGCTCTGTGGTATGGGTGAAATACCTAAACCTGATGATGCTGCTGATGCACTAGCTATTGCATTTACAACAGAAGTCCTAGTATCGAGGAATCTTCAATAATCTAGTATAATAGAGGTATGATATCATTTGTAAAAGGTAAGATATTAAAAAACAGTATCTCCAAAGACTCCTATGTTGATTTGTTAACAGATAGTGGAGTAGGTTACAGAATCGCCATACCTAACACATATATACTCCCTGCAAAAGGAGAGGAGTACTCTCTTTTTACTCATTTATATGTTCGTGAAGATACTCAGTCCTTGTACGGTTTCTCGACGGAGGATGAGAGGGATTTTTTTGAACAGCTAATTGGAATCTCGGGTATAGGGCCTAAAATAGGGATAACAATACTGTCAGCTTTCTCTCGAAGTGAATTAGAATCGATTATTGAAGAAGGAGATGCAAGAAGTTTAAGTAAAGTTCCAGGGCTTGGTATGAAGAGAGCACAGAAGATTATTATCGAGCTTAGAGGAATTATTGATTTAGCAAAAAAGAGTGATGAAGAGAACTCCTCTTTAAAGGATTTAAGAGAAGCTTTGAGATCTTTAGGTTTTTCTACAGATACTATTAAAGAGAAAGTATCATTAGCTGAAAAAATTCTTCAGAAAGAGAAGGATATTGATATCGGAGAACTAATTAAAAGAGTAATAAAGGAGTAATGATAGAATCAAGTAAAGAGAAAGTAAAAAAGAGTAGAGTGGGAGAGTCTTCGTCAAAAACAGCAATATCTCAATATGAGGAGAAGATACGGCCTAGTAAGTTAGATGAAATCATTGGTAGGGCTTTAGAGAAAGAGACTCTACGAATGATGATAAATTCTGCGAATAGAAGAGGGGAGGTTGTAGATCATATACTCTTCTATGGCCCTCCAGGACTTGGTAAGACTACCTTTGCCGTTGCTATTGCAAATGAAATAGGTGCTTCCATAAAAATAACATCAGGACCTGCTATCGAAAGACAAGGAGATTTAGCTGCTGTACTTACTGGGCTAAAGAAGAATGACATTCTCTTTATAGACGAAATACATAGACTTCCCAAAGTAGTGGAGGAGATTCTCTATCCAGCAATGGAAGATGGTATGTTGGATATCATTATGGGGAAAGGTCCTACTGCTAAGACTATTAGGTTGAGCCTAGAGCCATTTACACTAATAGGTGCTACTACACAAATTGGGAAGATTAGCTCTCCTATGCGAGATAGATTCGGATTGATACAGAGATTAGATTTCTTCTCACAAGATGATTTAGTAGAAATTTTGAAAAGGGCGGGTAGGTTATGGAGTATAGAGATAGATCCTAAAGCGTTAGAGCTTCTTTCGGGCTCTTCTAGAGGAACCGCTAGAGTAGGGTTAAGGCTTCTTCGAAGATGTAGAGATTATGCAGAGAGTAAAAAGAAATCAGTTATAGATAGGGAGAGTGTAGAGAAAACTATGAAGATGCTA
>CAZCCQ010000014.1:0-10869 GCA_964497595.1 uncultured Candidatus Saccharibacteria bacterium
AATTGTTTCAGCTTCTTTTAATGCGACTTCTACATCTAGTCCATTTTCCGAAATTTTAGTTATTGCCTCATTCAAAGTTGCTTTGACAAAACTCTCATCTCCTATTTGCCAAGACTTCATATATGGAGCCATCTCAGCGATCGCAGAGACATAAGTCTTTTCTCGCATTTCTTCATTTAATTCAACTAGAGAGTAAGGTTCTCCGAAAGCTCGAATCTTTGATGAATTAGAGTACATTTTCATTTGTTGTTCTTTATCTGAAAGGAATTTAATGAATTTCCAAGCTAGTTCGGTATTGGTACTTGTTTTGTTTACAGCTTCTCCCCAGTAAGAAGAGTAGTAAATTTCTGTTTTGTTTGCCTTTAACTGTGGTAGTGGAGCAGTATCGAATTCGATTGAAGGTGCTGCCTCTATGATGTCAAAGGCTCTCCAACTCGGAGCAATCATCATCGCTAATGTCCCATTAAAGAACATTTCCAAATCGGTTCTTAGAGTAGAGGACCATATTGCATTCTCTCCTTCTGCGAAATTCGTATATGTTTCAAATACTCCGGCAACTTTAGTATTATTCAAATTTACTCTTGTTTTCGTTTCATCGATTATAGTTGCTCCTTCTTGTAGTAGAAGGAAAGAAATGATTTCACTTGCGTGTCTAACATTCCTTGCTGTTCCAATCGCTAATCCTGCCGTTGTAATTCTTTTGCTCGCATCTTTCTTAGTTAGCTTTCTTGCTAATTCAAAAAAGGAATCCCAATCTTTAGGCGGAGCTGTTACTCCTTGTGCTGCCAGTAGCTGTTTATTGTAAAAGACAACAAGTCCATCGATCTCTATTGGTATCGCATACAATTTCCCATCTTTTCCAGTAAAGTCAGAAAGAGCCGTTGGATAGAATTTTGTAGCATACTCTTCTGAAGTCATAATGGAGGAGGGTACAGTTGAAAGATAGGAGTAATATTTAGGTAGCCAAGTATTATGTATTCTAAAAATATCTGGAGCAGGTTCCGAAGAGGTAGTTGTTTGTTGTAATCTTGTATATATTCTGTTTTCGTATCCTCCGAAAGTTTGTTGTGAGTATTGAACATCTACACCTGGATTCGCACTTTCGAATTCATCAATCAAAGGTTGCATTACAGATACTGGCTCCCATAATCCCCAGTAAACTAATGTCCCTTTTTGTGTAGTGGTCGTTGTTGTTGGTTTCTTTTTTGTCACAAGCAAAACAACAATGGTGATTATCAGTATGAGAATGATAACTCCAATTGCAATCATTAAAATGGTTTTCCACTTATCCTTCATATTAAAAATCTGTTAATTTAAATTCTTCTTTCGGCACTAATTATGAGTCTTTTCGTACCTATGCCAAGAGGCCAACAGGTCATCAAAGTCACACTCTCTTTGTCTTTGATAGGTTGTAACACAGAAAAGTCTTCAGGATCAACTATTTTTTTACTCCTAACAGTATATTCTAAATTCTTCCCATCTTTTTCTATAATCACTTTTTGGCCAATATCTATTCCGTCAAGTCGAGAAAAAATAGTTTCAGGGAAATTCTTATGTCTTCTAAAGAAAGCCTCTACAGCACTATGACCATAAATAAACGAATTACCTCCATCCCCAGGAAGTGGAGTACCCTTGAAATGAGCAACTCCAGACTTCAAATACTGATTGTAAATTTTCTCATCACTGCTTTCTACATTTGAAGATATCTTTATCTTCTCTATTCCAATACTATCAATAGTTATGAACATATCTTTGCTGTAATCCTGATCCACTTTTATGAGTGTCTGTGTCTTCGTTGCTGGATTGTATGAGGAAGTATTAGACACTCCTAGGACTCCCAACTGAGCAGACAAATTTGCAAAGTAACTAATACCTGGATCGTAATACGCAAACTCCTCTTCAATATATTTCTTGTAAGAATCAGGGACGGGAGACACTTTTGACTCAGTTCTTTTTTGAGCAATGACTCCATCAACATAGGACTTCATCAAAGGAATCGTTTGACTTGCAATTATGACAACACCAGCAAAGGCGAGAACCAGCGAAAATATCATCTTGATATTTTGTATCTTCCTAGTATCTTCAACTTCAATATTCCACTTGTTATCCATAAATAAGATATTAGCAGATTTAGAAGATTGGTTAAACAGTAATTAATGAAACGAGGGGTAGCAATTGCTGTCCAACTCTGCTAAAATCGTTTTGTTATGGAAAAACGAGATTATTATGAAATACTAGGACTAAAAAAAGAGGCTTCCCAAGCTGAAATTAAGAAAGCATACAGGAAATTTGTTAAAAAATATCACCCTGATGTAAACAAAGAAGTAGGTGCAGAAGAAAAATTCAAAGAGGTTCAAGAGGCGTACGAGATTCTCTCAGACGAGTCCAAAAGATCCGCGTACGATCAGTACGGTCACGCAGGAACAGCTGGTTTTAATCCAGGTTCTTCCTCTTCATATTCAGAATACTCTGATTTTGGTGGTGCCCCTTTTGATATGGGGGATATATTTAACACTATGTTTGGTGGAGGTATGGGAAATGGGTTTGGTTTCGGTTTCGGAGGACAGGGTGCTTCTGGGATTAGAGAAGATGAAGGCTCAGATATTAGATACAGGATAAGGTTGAGTTTTGATGAGGCAATGAAAGGTGGAGAGTTTAAAATTGGCGTGAGGAGAGAGGTAAAATGTGACAAATGTGATGGGACAGGAAGTAGCTCTGGGAAGAAAAAAGAATGTCCTGCTTGTAAAGGAACTGGGCAAGAGCGACAAGTTCGGAATACTATTTTTGGACAAATGGCGGTGATGAGTCCTTGCTCCAACTGTAAAGGTGCAGGATTTATCATTGATGACCCTTGCAGTAAATGTAAAGGGTTAGGAGTTGAAAGTGTGGAGGAGGGAATGAATGTGAAAATTCCTGCAGGGGCCTACGATGGGATGGTACTTAGGTTTGGGGCAGGTGGTAATGCCGGTAGAAATGGAGGTTCTGTTGGCGATCTATACATAGAGATAGAGGTTGAAAGCTCTACTCTGTTTGAAAGAAGAGGAAATGATATTTATTCCGAAAAATCGATTCCTGTTTACTCGGCAGTATTGGGAGATGAGATAGAAGTAAAAACAATTTTTAAGGATGTAAAGTTAAAAATACCGAAAGGAACTCAGTCTGGAACAATTTTCAAGTTGAAGGGAAAGGGAGCTCCATTGTTCAATTCTCCGAAAGACAGAGGAGATCATTATGTAAGGATAAATATAGAAATACCTACAAAGTTAAGCAGAGAAGAGAAAAAACTTTGGGAAGAATACCGAGACAGGGTTACCCATTAAACAAACCATTTTCCTGTTTGGACTATATGTTACTTTTTACAGCAGATTTAATATGTTATAGGGTTCAGTATCCTCTACGACCTATAGATTGTTAAATAATGTAATCATTTTTAATAATAGTCCTGTCCAGCCAAAGAAATTTGAACGCACCAGCCCTGTTTTGTGTTTTACTGTTCTTTGTGTTATACTTTTGTTGGAAGGTAATACAAAGGAAAGGGTGAGGATAAAACTCACCTTTTTTTTTAGATAGTATTTAGAGATGGTCTTTAGTCATCTAGTCAGTATGGTTTGTGAGAGAAGAGAGAAGAAACAAGATAAAATGAATATATTTAATATTTAATTCGTGTAGAAATATGTCAATGACATCAGAATTTATAACAGCAATCAACCAGATTGCAGCGGAAAGAGGAATAGATAAAGAAAATATTTTTCAAGCTTTGGAAGAAGCAATCCTTGTTGCATACAAAAAAGAGAAGTATGGGTTAGAAGTCCCTGAAGAAGACAAATATTCAAATTGGTCTGTAGAACTTAATAGGGAAACTGGCGAGTTCAAGTTAATTGCAACAAAGGAGGTTGTCAAAGACATTAAAAATGCAGATCTAGAAATTTCTTTGTCTGAAGCTGAAATGATTTCCCCAAGTGTTGAGGTTGGAGATTCTATTCAAATAGAGATGCCTTCTGAGGATTTCGGAAGAATTGCTGCACAAACAGCAAAGCAAGTTATTTTACAAAAAATCCGAGAGTCAGAGAAGGAAGCAGTCATTAGTGAGTATAGTGATAAGATTGGTGAGATTTTTACTGCTTTGATGCAGAGAATGCAAAGAGGTCAGGTCATATTTGAAGTCGGTAAAGCTACTGCATATATGCCTCAGGAAGAGCAGATATCTAATGAATTCTATAGATTGGGAGACAGATACAAGGTTTTGCTAAAGGATATTGTTGATTCTCAGATGGTTGTTTCTAGATCAGATCCTAATTTCTTGATAGGGTTATTTAAATTAGAAGTTCCTGAAATAGAGTCCGGAGTATTAGAAGTGAAAGCAATTGCAAGAGAGGCTGGTTCTAGAAGTAAGATGGCCGTTGTATCCCATCAAGATGGGGTTGATCCAATTGGCTCTTGCGTAGGTCAAAGGGGTATTCGAATAGCAAATGTAATGAACGAATTAGGTGAGGAGAAGATTGATATTATTGAATGGGACGAGGATCCTGAGAAGTTTGTTGCAAATGCGTTAAGCCCTGCAAAGATAGATGAAGTAAAGATAGATGCGGACACAGCAGTTGTAACAGTTCCTAATGACCAGCTTTCCTTAGCAATTGGAAGAGAGGGACAAAATGTCCGTCTTGCTTGGAAACTTACTGGATACAAGATAGATATTCTTCCTGCGGATCCATCAGCTATAGAGAAGGAGGAAAATGCAGAGAAGGAGGAAGATAAACCAGAGGTTGTAGAAGAGAAGGTCGAAGATGTAAAACCAAAAGAGGAAGCAGGGGAAGTCAAAGAAGAAGTAGAAGTAATAGAGGAGAAAGCTAAAAAAGAGGTAAAAGAAGAAAAAGAAAATAAAGTTGTTCCTAACAAAGAAGAAAAACCTGAGGGAAATGAAAAATCAGAAGAATAATTTAGTAAAAACTATAGTGCAATGGCAAAGAGCTCTAAAAGCACAAAAAAGAATATTAAAGTATCAAAGCCTAGGACTCCCATCATCACTATACTTGGGCACGTAGATCACGGTAAGACTACCATACTGGACAAGATAAGAGAGAGTAATGTTCAGAGTCTTGAAGCAGGAGGTATAACTCAAAAAGTATCAATATTCACAGTTCGCATACCAGGTAAAGATCAGCAGATTACTTTTGTTGATACACCAGGTCACGAGGCTTTTGATTTGATGAGATCCAGAGGTGGAAATATTGCTGATATCGTATTATTAATTGTTGCGGCAAATGATGGTGTTCAACCTCAGACAAAGGAATCCATAGAGATAATCAAAAATTCTTCAGCAAAACCTATTGTAGTTATCAACAAAATTGATCTGCCCGATGTGAACTTAGAGAAAGTAAAAAGAGATATAGTTAATAGCGGTATGCAGTTAGAGGGATTTGGTGGAGATATTCCTGTAATTGAAGTTTCTGGGAAAACAGGGAAAGGAATTCCTGAATTGTTAGACCTAATATTGCTTGTTGCTGAAGTAGAAGGTTTGAATGAAGATATCCCACTCCCAGAAGGAGTATTAGGCAAAGTATTTGTTCTAGAATCAGTAAAAGACAAATTTAAAGGGAATGTATCGTCTGTTGTCCTTATCCAAGGTGTCATATGTCAAGGTAATTGGTTTGGATACAAGGTTGGAGACAAATTTTTTGTAGAGAGAATAAAAGGAATGATTACGGAGGAAGGCAAGACTCTTTGTCTGCTAGAATGTGGTTGCGGTGGTAAGGTTATTGGGCTGTCGAATCTTTTAGAGTTAGGTAAAGAGGGATACATATTAGAGAGAAATGATGAGAAGTTACTTCGTACAGTTATTAAAATTGAAGAAAAAGAAAATGTAGAAAGTGAGATGACTTTGGAGAATTTTTTTGATACTGAAGAGAAGGAAGAAGAAGGTGGAACTCTAAATATCATAGTTAAAAGTTCATCGGAAGGCTCTCTCGAAGCTTTAAAAAACACATTAAGTAAAATAGAGGAAGATGGATATAAAGTTAAGATAGTATCTTCGGGGGTTGGTAGTATTTCCTTGAGAGATGTGGAATTCGCACATTTATCTAAATCCATACTGTTAGGTTTCGAAGTCTCTGTAGAGTCTGGAGTCTTAGATTATGCGAAGAAAAATAGAGTTTTAGTAAAGACATACGATGTAATTTATCGAATTTTTGAAGAAATACAGGAGGCTTTGACAGCACTTTCTCTACCTCAAGAAACAGAGGAGGAAATAGGTAATGCAGTTGTTAGAGTAATATTTACTCTCTCTGATGGTACGAAGATTTTAGGCTCTAGAGTAGAGAAAGGAATAATGAAGAAAGATTGTAAGGTATATATTGTAAGGAATGATGAAATTCTTGGAGAAACAAAGATAAAGAGTTTGAGAATTAACAAAGATCAAGTGAATGAAGTCAAAGTAGGATTTGAATGCGGAATTCAGCTTGTGGATCAGATAGATGCAAAAGAAGGAGATGAAATCTATTGTTACAAAAAGGTTTAATATTGACACATATCCCATAACATAGTAAAATAATTGCGTTTTCAAAGGATAATCCCTTGTAATAAATAATATATAATGATAATCTGGTATTAATAATGGCACTAAACACCGAAGAGAAAGCACAAGTTGTTAAAAAATTTGCACTTCACGAGGGGGATACTGGTTCTCCAGAAGTTCAGGTTGCTTTGTTAACTAAACAGATTGATGAACTTAGTGAGCATTTGAAGACTCACAAGAAAGATAATCACTCTAGAAGAGGGTTGCTTCAGATTGTAGGTAAAAGAAGGAGATTACTTCAATATTTGAAAGAAAATGAAGAGGAGAGATACAATACTTTAGCAAAGAAGCTCAAAGTATAGTTTTTTCTTTCCCCCTTTCTTTGTAAGAACTTTCCAATTAGAATAGACTAGCCTCTATTTATTTTATTCAGGCTAGAATTAGTAAATAAATTTTTAATATATAAATAATGTTGTTTAATGAAATTAAGCATCTTTTTGAGATAGATGGTAGGAAGTGTAGTTTCGAGACAGGTAAACTTGCCTTGAAATCTCAGTCATCTATTTTGGCAAGAATGGGGGATACAGTGATTACCGTCAATGTGAATACGAAACCTTCTACTGGAGAGTATGACTATTTTCCTCTTTCCGTAGAGTATATAGAGAAGTTTTATGCTTCAGGGAAGATAAGTGGATCTAGATTTGTTAAGAGAGAGAGATTCCCAAGTGATGATGCAATTTTAAAGGCCAGGATGATTGACAGAGCTATCAGACCAAGATTCCCTCATAATTACAAAGATGAAGTGAGTGTTATAGTCACAGTTATTTCATATGATGGTGATAATGATCCAGCAATTTTAGCAATAAATGCAACGTCAGTTGCTTTGATGAATTCATCTGCACCTTTTGAAGGTCCTTTAGGAGCTGTAAGGATTGGTTTGGAGAAGGATAGTATTGTGAGTGTTAATAAATCAATGGATCTTACTTCAGAGGAAGACAGGTTGAATTATGTGGTGGCAGGAGATGGTAAGGTGTTTACTATGATTGATGCTGGTGCATATATGGTAGAAGAAGAAAAAATTTTGGAAGGTATGGAAAAGTCGTTGGATATGATGAAGGAGTGGATTAAACCTCAAGAGGAATTTATTAAGAAAGTAGGTGAGAAGGACAAAACATATACTTCATTTGAAACTCCACAAGAAGCAGTTGATGCAGTTTTGGAAATCTTAGGAGAGAAAAAGATACGAGAAGTTCTCGAGTTAGGGGATTCTAAAGAGCATAGTGCTACAAAAGAAGACCTTTATGTAAAGCTTGAGGGGAAATTTTCTAAAGCAGTTATGGACGAGGTGTATGAGATTTTACAGAAGAAGATGTTAAGGCAGATTGTTTTAGATGAAGATAAAAGAGTTGATGGGAGAAAAACAGATGAGGTTAGAGAGATGGCAACAGAAGTTGATTTGTTACCTAGAGTACACGGTTCTGCACTGTTTACTCGTGGTGTAACCCAGACATTAACAATTGCAACACTAGGTAGTATGAGAGATGTTAGATTGGTCGATGATATGGAAGGGGAGAGAGAGCAGAGATATATGCATTTCTACAATGACCTTCCTTTTGCCTACGGTGATGCCGAAAGGGTGAAGTTAGTCCCTAGTAGAAGAGCTATTGGTCACGGAATGTTAGCAGAAAAAGGATTATGGCCAGTAATTCCTTCTGAGGAAGAGTTCCCTTACACAATGTTGGTAATGAGTGAAATTCAAGGAGAGAATGGTTCTAGTTCTATGGCATCTGCTTGTGGTTCTTCTATGTCTTTGATGGCAGCAGGAGTACCAATAAAGGATGTTGTGGGAGGAATAGCTTGTGGTTTGATAACAGGAGAGAAGGGAGAATTTAAGGTCTTGACGGATATGCAGGGTGTAGAGGATTTCTATGGAGATATGGATTTCAAAATTACAGGAACAGAGAATGCTGTTACTGCAGTACAGATGGATACCAAGACCAAAGGTCTTAGTATGGATATTGTAAAGCAGACATTTAAGCAGTCAAAAGAGGCAAGGAGATTAGTTATTGCAAAGATTAGAGAAGCAATTGCAGAACCTAGAAAAGAGATGTCTCCTTATGCTCCTAGAGTTGTTCAAATTAAAGTTCCGATAGACAAGATAGGAGAGATTATTGGTCCAGGAGGAAAGAATATCAGAGAGCTTTCTGAGAAGAGTGGTGCAGAGATAGAGATTGAAGAGGATGGTACTGTTAATATCTACAGTTCTTCTAAAGAATCAATAGATTTAGCAGCGAAGGCGATTGGAGGATATAACTTTGTCCCAGTAGTAGGAGAAATTTATGAAGGTAAAGTTGCTTCTATTATGCCTTATGGGGGCTTTGTAGATTTGGCTCCAGGTGTTGCAGGTCTGCTTCACGTTTCAGAGATTTCAGATGAATTTGTAAAAGATGTTAGGAAGTTCATAAATGAAGGGGATATTATAAAAGTAAAGATAGTTGGGATAGACAAACAAGGAAAGATAAAGCTAAGCATTAAGGGGTTAGAGAAGTAGGTAGGGGATTACATATTAACTAAACGATAGGGTATACCGAAGAAGGTTCTGTTGTTGATAATTTTTTCTGCGATAGTCCTATCTTCTTTTTCATTAAGGAAACCTTAACATAGACTTTAAGTTATTTCTCCTTTAACTATTCCTTGCTAATCTTTGCAATAAAGAATCCCATCATCATTTTGTTGGGTATTATTCTTAAGCTATTTTTAACTTGGGGATTGTATGTATTTCCACTCCATTTTGTAATCCCATTTTTAATATATTCCTTTAGTACAGGAGTTCCCTTTAGTATCTCATCAACAATATCTATTTTCTCTACCTTTGCATTAGGAAGGAGGTTGAGTAAGTGTGTAAGGACTCCCTCATTCTCCTCTGGTTCTAATGTGCAGGTAGAGTAGACCATACAGCTTCCGTGTTTTAATGTCTTAAATGCAGATTCAACCAGTTGTTTTTGTAGAAAAACACTTCTCTTTACTTTATCCATACTCCAATATCTCAAAGGTTTGGGTCCTCTAAAATATATTAGTCCCTCACCACTACAGGGAGCATCAAGTAATACTTTGTCAAAATACACAGGATACTTCTTTCCAAATTCTCCTCCATCACTTAGAGTTACTTTAGCCCTTGCTCCAAACTGATTTATGACATTTTGTAAATCAGACATCCTTCCTGCATCGGCATCATTTGCAACAATCTCCGCCTTGTTTGAAGTTAAATCCGCAATATGTGTGGTTTTACTCCCTGGTGCAGCACACATATCTAGAATTTTTTCATTCTCTTTTGGATCTAAAATCAAAGTTGCTAGAATACTGGATAAATTTTGTATGTAATATTTCCCATCATTGTACTCTTCAGTTTGTGATGCCTCATCTTTGTTCTTGTTAGTTACGAAGTATGTACTCTTTGCCCAAGATATTGGTTCTAAATCGTATCCTTTTTTTGCTAAAGTATTCTTTGTATCTTCGATATTACCCTTTAAAGAATTCAACCTGATTGTTGTAATAGGTCTTTGAGAGAATATCCAAGGTACTTTTCCTTTTGGAACCATTAATATACTAGCTAGTCTGGATACAAATACATCTTCTTTAGTATAGAATTTCTCTCTAACAGGCCTGTTGGTAAATGCTTCTCTTCTTCCTTTGTAGCTAGATCTTTTTCTTTTTTTCATACTATATTTCTCCTTTAAGATATTTAATGATACTACCAATTACTAATCCTGTTGTCTCAGTTCTGAGGATATTTCCTTTTAATTTAATGAAATCAAACCCTAGCTTTTGAAATATTTCGATATCTGTTATATCCCATCCTTTTTCAGGACCGATAGCGATATATATTGGTAGGGTGACATCTATATCTCTGAGCAATTCATTGAGATATTTCGAATTTTGTACTTCTGTTGCCAAACATATCTTTGTACTTTTCTTCTGAAAATGGTTTCTGTTTAATTCTGAGATATTGATTGGCTTTTCAATTATTGTCGGGAATATATTTCTAGATTGTTCTACTGCATCTTTTACTGTTTTATTCCAGTACGAATAGTCCTTGAGTGCTTTTTCTTTGCTTTTTAATGAATATTTTGATTCTATCGGTATTATTTTTTGAATTCCAATCTCTACGCTTTTTTCTAAAAAATAATTAAATTTGGATTCATTACTTAATGATTGGATAAGTGTAATGCTTGGTATGAAATCGGCTTCTCTTTCTCCTAGTTCTTCTATTATATTTACTTCAACAGAATTTTTTTGAATATCCGTAATTTGAGCTAGAAATCTTTTTTCGTATGTTTCTATTTCGACTATGTCTTCTA
>CAZCCQ010000015.1:0-10564 GCA_964497595.1 uncultured Candidatus Saccharibacteria bacterium
AAGAAATTTGAATTTAAAACAACAAAATTAAAAACTTCTGTAATAAAAAGAAGAATTAACAGGTAAAGTATGTCATTTTGTATTTCGAACTTTTCCTTAATCACGGGCAATATATATTGATTAAGTAATAATACCTGAGAAACCACTAAATATCCCTATCGCAACTATAAACCACCAAACACCAATAGTTAAAAGATCACTAACTGCGTCCTTAAATCTTCCTTTCTTGAAGTACACATACATCTCTACACAAAGAAGTAGAAAAACCATAGTTATTATTCCAACACTTATCCCATCTCTAACACTTAAATTAATAATTGGTATTACTTGCGCTTTTTCCTCTGACACATCTTCCTTAAAGTATTCGGAAATATCTACACTAGATGAATTTCCTGCTTTATCAGAAGAATTAACAAAAACAGATTTCGTATTTTTCTCTTTTTCTACTAAAACTTTTACTACCTCCATATTTCCATCATTTTTAACAGCAATAATCTCCGAACCAAGTATGATATCTGTCACACTCCAGTCTCCTATGATTTTGAATTCAACATTGTAACCCTCATCATTTTTCTGAACAGTAAGTGTAGGAAGATCTACTGTAGGAGCTTTAGAATCTAAAGTAAATAAGACTTCAGGAGACTTGACATTTGTAGAGTGTAGATTAGCAGTAATCTTATGCTCACCTTCTGTCCAGTCACTTCCTTTATCAAATTCCCAAGTATTTACAGAAGATTTTACATCTCCTACTATCTGATTATTTTCTAAGATATCTACAGTATATTCTCCAGACACATTAGAAACCTCACCTTTAATATTTAATGCTGGATTGTTAATGAGTTGTCCTGCTTGAGGTTCTGTTATTCGTATACTTCTAATTTCTCCCGTTTCTTTTGGCGTGACTACCTTCTTGGAGTCGGTAACAACTTTTGGCGGAGTTGTGGTAGTTGGTGGAGGTGTTGTAGTAGATGTCCCTTGTACTGTCTTAGTAAGACTTCCAAACATTTGAACTACTAATATAGTTTGCTTACCAAGAAGAACTCCTTCAACTACAGCTACGCCAATATCATTGTAATTACCACTTAATATATTTTCTCTATGTGTAGGACTTGCCATCCAAGCCTCTACTAAACCCTCCGTTGTTTTAAATCCTTTCCCTAAATTTTCTCCAGCATATACATAACTATATCCAGCAGCTCGTATAAATTGCCAAGGCGTCTCTCCATTCGGTCCAAAATGATCCCAATACTGTTTTTCAAACATATCATTAGCTTTCGCCAATGCTGCTGCAGATAATTTAGCATTAGAAGCCAAATTATGTAGTCCTGCCGCTTTTCTCTCCTGATTCGTCAAGTTAATTACATTAGTAGGACTAATAGTACTGGCATACGCTTCTCCAATTCCTAGTATTCCCCCGAAACTATTTGCAAGCAAGAGAATTATAGAATATACGACTATTGCTATCTTACTTAACAAGTACGGTTTGTGATTATTACCTTCCGTTGGAATAAAGAATTTCTGTATCATACTAAGTTACAGTTTAATGTATTTCTAGCTATTAGTAAACAGAAAAGGACCCATACGGATCCTTCTCTTCATTTCTTTGTCTACAAAGAAATACCGGCAGACTTACTTAACTTCAGCTTTCAAAGCTTTTCCTGGTTTGAATGCAGGAACTTTTGTTGCTGGAAGTTTGATCTTAGCAAGTGTTTTTGGATTGATACCAGTTCTTGCTGCTCTTGTTCTAACTTCAAATTTACCGAAACCAGTTAGAAGTACAGGCTCTCCTTTCTTCAAGGAAGATGAGATGGCATCTAATACTGCTTCCAATGCTGCACCAGCTTGTTTCTTTGTAAGTCCAACTGCTGCAATTTTGTCGATTAAATCTTTCTTTAACATCTTTGTAACCTCCTTTCTGTATTTGATATATACACAAATGATTCTTGTAAAAAGATATTTGAGTATATCCATCTTAAAAATAAGAAAAAGAAAGAGAATCGTCAAGGGTGCCAGATACTATGGGTTCCTGCACGTTCTTTATAAAAACTTTGTTATATCAAGATATTTACATAAAATCAAATTTATGTAAACAAAAATTCTACACCTCTATTATTCTTAGACAGCACCTAAAACCTTTAGATATAGGCGTTTCTACACGACAGGCCTAGATAGTTCAAAAAGTTCTTACTGCATAAAGATTTTCTTAAAAAAACAATAGGAGGAGAATAGATTCTCTCCTCCTATAGCAAATACTACTAGAAGATACTATATAATACGCTATTTTGCGATATCTACAGCCCTTGTTTCTCTAATTACTGTCACTTCTACATTCCCTGGATAGCTTTGCTTCTGCTCAATCTCCTTCGCAATATCTCTCGCCATTACCAATGCTTCATCGTCTGATACCAACTTCGGATTGACAATAATTCTTATCTCTCTACCAGCCTTAATAGCGTAAACATCCTGAATTCTATCTTTACCTATCTCCTTAGCAGCACTCTCAATGCCTTCAATTCTCTGAATATACTGCTCGTAACTATCCTTCCTCGCTCCTGGTCTTGCTCCTGAGATTGCATCTGCAAGATAAATCACAACTGCCTCCACACTCTGAGGATCTATATCTAGATGATGCGATTCTATTGCATTCACCAATCTTTCATCTAGCATATACTTTCTAGCTATCTGACCCGAAATGTGATGGTGTGGACTATCCACCTTATGTGTTAAAACCTTACCAATATCGTGTAGGAGAGCTGCTTTCTTCACCAAATTGACATCTGCACCCAACTCTGTAGCAAGAACCTCTGCCAATCTAATCACCTCTATAGTGTGAGCCATAAGAGACTGCCCATAACTACTTCGATACTTCATCTTTCCAACTAGCTTCATAAGACTCAAATCCATATCTGGCCACCCCGCCTCATCAGCTAAAATCTGCCCATTCTTCTTAATCTCCTGTGAAATATCATTCTTTGCTTTTCTAACACACTCCTCTATTGACCCAGGATGAATTCTCCCATCAGCTATCAACTTAGTCATAGCAACATAAGCAATTTCTCTTCTCAACGGATCAAATGAAGAAAGAGCAATTGCATTTGGAGACTCATCAACAATAACATCCACTCCTGTCATCTGCTCAAAAGAACGAATATTTCTCCCTTCCTTTCCGATGACTCTTCCTTTAACTTTGTCGTCATCTACCTTAATAGTCTTCGTCGTTGTCTCTCCAACATAATCAGTCGCAACTTTTTGCATTGCCTCAACAAGAATCTTCTGTGCTTTCTCATCTGCTACAGCCTCAATATTCTTCTCGGCTTGCCTAATCTTCTTAGCCTCATATTCCTTCATATCCTGATCCACCTCCTCCATCAATTTCTCCCTAGCTTCCTCCTTAGACAATCCCGATATCTTCTCTAGCTCCTTCTTCAAGCCTGTCCTATCTGTTTCCAATCTCTCAATACCACCTTTCAAGTCAACTTCTCTCTTTTCTAAATCCTCACTTTTCTCATCTAAAATTTTAGATCGTTTATTCAATTTCCTTTCCCGCTCAATAAGAATTTCCTCGTGTTCTGTACTCTCTTTCCTCATCTCCTTAATTCTTCTCTCTTCTCTCTCCTTCATCTCATCAATCTCCTTCTCAGCATTCCTTAATTTCTCTCCCATCATCTTCTTTGCGGCATTCTCAATCTCGTTAGTGGGAATATTCTTCACATTCACCCACTTAAAGGCAAATTTTAAAATCAGCACTGTAACTATTATTACCGCAACAATAATAGCCAACAACATCAAAATGTTTTCCATTCAAACAACATAATAATTTAATAGCCCTAGATACTACGAAACTCTTGGAAAAATAAAGCCGACAAAATGGCCTTATGCAAACTTAATTTTGTAAGATTTCAAATTTCATAAAAGACTAACAACTATTTATCAAAATTTCCAAAAATCCTTTTAGATACTAGGATTTCCAATAATATCATTTTCCCCCACATTTCTCAAATTACTTAGGGTCAGTACTTGGGGTCAGACCCTAACCTGACCCTTCATCTTTTATTCATATCTACAAGATAGTATCAAATATGTCTCGACCTAAAAGGAATTTCAGACAACATAGCTACTACCATATATACAACAGAGGGAATAATAAGGACGAAGTAATAAAAAACTCTGATGACAAACAATTCTTTATATCAAAATTATACTCTAACATACAAAAAACAGACCTCCGATTAGTAGCATATTGTATTATGGATAATCATTTTCACCTTATTCTCAAAACAGGGAAAAAACCTGCCTGCATTTCTAAATATATGCAACAAGTAACTGTAAGCTTTGCTATACACATTAATAAGAAATACAAGCGAACAGGGCATAGTTTCCAAGGAAGATATAACGCCAAATTTCTCAGATACAAGAAAGATCTCGAAAGAGTAAAGATATATATCAAGATGAACCCTGTCACAGACGGGATAGTTAGGAAACCTAAGGGATATCCTTGGAGCAAGTTTTAGGGTCAGACCTGTGTCAGACCTGAAATAAGGCGCTGGTAATATCGTAGGTTGTGGATTGTGGCTAATGTCATTCCCGTTATTTCTCCCATTTTCAGGAGGTGATGGAGGTATGCTCTGCTGTAGTTGCTACACAATTCACAATCACAAGTGGAATCAACAGGTCTTTGATCTAACGCATATTCAGAATTCGTAATTCTTAAAGCCTCCTCTGGCATATCTTTGGAATAGAGAGTCCCATGTCTTGCATTTCTAGTAACCAACACCGTATCAAAAACTTTGTAGCCTAGCTCTGATACTATTCGTATATCCCCAGGTTTTCCCACCCCCATCGCATATTTAAACTTCTCAGCAGGAGTATTCTCAATCACTGCCCTCATTTCATCTAAAACAAGCTCTCCCCCCTCCGTAACAACAAAACCACCGAAATTATATCCATCAAAACCTATTTCGCTTAATTCCTCTGCACACCTTTTTCTCAGATCTAAGTAGTTAGCCCCCTGCACAACACAACTCAACAATTTCCCAGTAGCCTCAGTTCCTCCATACACCTCATCAAAATACCTCCGACACCTCTTTGCCCATTCAACTGTCCTATCCACAGACTCCTCTGCCTCACCTCTACTAATTTCACTTTTCCGGCAATCGTCCAAAACCACTAATATGTCAGAATTTATGCTCATTTGCATATCTATCGACTTCTCAGGTGTTAATTCATATAAATCACCAGTCGTTGGAGATTTGAAGGTTGCACCATTTTCGTGCACCACCCCTTTCCACTTCTTAGAATGAATTAACGAGAATACTTGAAATCCACCTGAATCTGATAGAACGATACCATCCCAAGTCATTAACTTCTTAATACCCCCCAGCTTCTTCATATTCTCCTCTCCAGGGTTCATCATCAGATGAAGGGTGTTCGTTACAATCGCTTCTGTACCAGTATCCCTCAACTGTTGAGTTGTCAAACCTCTAACTGCCCCTCTTGT
This sequence comes from uncultured Candidatus Saccharibacteria bacterium, assembly GCA_964497595.1. Lineage (GTDB taxonomy): Bacteria > Patescibacteriota > Dojkabacteria > SC72 > SC72 > UBA5232. Next base: position 5,498 of record CAZCCQ010000015.1, read on the forward strand.
TGCATCAGGCATAAACACTGGTTTCTTACCAAAATCTTTTAATTCCATAATATTTTTAATTAAATTATTAACATACTATCTCCGTAACTTAAAAACATATACTTATTCTTCAAAGCAAATTCATATGCTTTCTTAATGAATTCTTCCCCTCCAAAAGAGGATACCAGTAAAATTAGAGATGAATCAGGCATATGGAAATTAGTAATCAGATGATCTACAACTTTCCACTGATAGCCTGGGTATATGTAGAGATTTGTCTCTCCTTCATACGAATTCACAAAACCTTCATTATCACTACAACTCTCAAGAAGTCTTGCTACAGTCGTTCCAAACGCCCACACTTTCCCCCCATTTTTCTTCGACATATTTATCCTCTCAGCAGACTCTCTAGAAAGTGAGATCTTCTCAGAATGTATTTTATGATCTTCGATATTCTCTTCTCTTACAGGAGCAAATGTCCCCCAACCCACCTCTAGTTCAACCTTTACTACCGTTACTCCCTTCTTCTCCATCTTCTCTAACATTTCCTCAGTTAAATTAAGACTTGCTGTAGGAGCTGCTACTGAGCCCTCTTTCTTTGAAAACACAGTGTTGTATCTCAAGTAATCTTCAAAATTATCCTCTCTTTTCATATATGGAGGTATCGGAGTGTGGCCAACCCTTTCAAATATTTCAGCAGCAGAGAATGTCTCCCCGATATCAATTACAACACCATCCTTTCTTTTCTCTACTATCTTCACAATGATATTTTCATCTTCAACATTTCTAATACTGTCCCCTCCTTTCAGATATTTACTTTTCTTAACAAGACATAACCAGTTATTTCCTCCTTCAGAATTGAGAAAAAGAACTTCGTACATTCTTTTCTTGCTATCTTTGAAATATGCCCTTCTCTTCTCAACCTTGGTTTCATTAAGAACCACGACATCTCCTTCCTCCATATACCCAATACAATCAGAATATACACGTGAGTCCATACTTCCAGTTTTCCTGTCTAGGACAAGTAGTCTTGTACTCCCTCTCTCCTTGAGTGGATGTTTAGCTATTTTCTCTTCTGGCAAATTATATTTAAATTCCGACATCTTCATATCTTGTGTATTATATAGTAATTTAAAGAATAATTAAGTAAAATCTTACTAATATGACAAGTGGAAAAAAGATAAAAACGATATTTCTAGGAACTGGGTGGGAGTCTCTTGCTACTTTGAAGGTCTTAAATGAAAGCAAAGATTTTGAAATTGTCGCTGTTATAACAGCACCAGACAAACCTGTAGGAAGAAGACAAGAGATGACTCCTTCCGAGGTAAAAGAGTATGCTATTAAGGAAGATATCCCAGTAGTACATACTGAAAAGATAGTTGAGAGATATATAAAAACAGCAGAAAAATATCAACCAGAGCTTGTTGTTTGTAAAGCATTTGGAGAAATTATTCCTAAAGAATTTTTAAAATATCCTAAGTATGGAAGTATAAATATCCATTTTTCTCTTCTACCTAAATACCGGGGTGCTGTTCCTATTCAAAAAGCTATCCTAGACGGAGAGAAGAAAACAGGCATTACTATTATGTTAATGAGTGATGGCTTAGACGAGGGAGATATATTGGAAATGTTTGAAGAGGATATTAAAGAGAAGGATACTAATCTCTCTCTTAGAGAAAGGCTTGTAAAAAGAAGTTCAGAAGTATTGATACCAACTCTGAAGAAGTGGATAAACGGAGAGATTACTCCACAGAAACAGAATCATTCTGAAGCCACATACTGTTGGCAGAAAGATATTTCAAAAGAAAATGCCGAAATTAAGTGGAATACTCAAACTCCTGAGTATATTGAACGAATGATTCGAGCTTTTATACCTTGGCCTATCACTTGGACAAGATTACGTGATGACTTAAACAAGAATTTAGCAGGAAAGAGTATAAAGATATTTAAAGCAGAATTGGTAGACATACCTTCTGAAAAGGATTCTGGCATTTTGTGGAGTAATGGTACAGAATTGTTTTTCGCAACTTTAGATCCATTAAAAAGCTTAAAGTTAACAGAATTCCAAATAGAGGGAAGAAAAAAGACAAATGCGAAAGAATTCTTGGGGGGGATAGGAAGATCAATTACTTGATGCTCTTGAAAGATTCTAGCCTAACTCTAGATATGTTTTCCCTATAAATACCTTATTCCGTAGTTCTCCTAGCTCTTTTTCTGTCGGGGAAATCCAATCCGAATATATGCGTTATCGCTATCTCAAAATAGCTCCCTTTTGCCTTCCACAGGTATTGTACTTATGGAAATAATAATAGGAGTTTCCCCCTATTATTGAATGTATAAGCACATAATAAGCCGGATTCTGTATAACGATAGTTATCTATCTATGCGGTAAAACCTTGCTTCAAGTGGGGGTTACCCGCAACAATGTATTACTACACTGTCCAGTGGTCTCTTACACCACCTTTTCACCCTTACCAGTAAACTGGCGGTATACTTTCTGTTGCCCTTTTCTCCAAAAGATTACTCCCTTCCAACTCTCGTTGGCACTTATCCCGAGATATTCGGGACCGACGCGAAGTCCGGACTTTCCTCATCTGCACATAATGAGCAAATGCAACTATCTAATAGTACTTATACACCTACATTATACTATTTTTTTGCCTTTCTAACAATGTATTTCACTATATACACAACAATAACTATTGGGATACCAAATACAACAACCCAAATAAATACAGATCCGATAAATTGAGCAAATTCAACTAAAGCTCTTAGGGCATCATTAAATACTCCTACCGGTCTCCATTTCGCATCATCTAAATATATTCCAGAGCTACTTTGAGATATCGTTACTCTAATAGTTGAGAATGTTGTTCTATTAGCATAATACTTGATCTGACTCTCCACACTCTCTATCTGGTATCTAATATTTGTCAATTCCTTGTATACTGCCATCGTGTCAACTACGCTCGTTGATTTCTTCAAAATTTCTAAAAGTTGAGCCTCCGTACTCTTGTATGTATTTAATCTTGCATTCAAGTCTAAAACAACATCAGTAACATCAGATGTCCTTACAGAAGAAGATTCTTTCTCGGAATCTATATTCTTCAAATCTGGGAAGATTTTTTCTAAGTTACTCTCATCCACCTTAAGAGTTAATTTAACAACTCTATCTATACCCTCTCCTGAATCCGTAGACTCTACTACCTCTGCTTTGTACTTCTCTTTCAAGGCATTAACCTCTTCTACAGATTTATCAATATCATCGACCACTAGCTGTATTGTGGCTTCTTTGATGATGTTTCGTTCTTCGGTATTAGCTTCTAAATTCGTACCACTAGAAGTGCTCCTGTCTAAGGTTGGAGGAAAGGAATAATCAGGCATAGCTTCTAAGTTAGGTGCAACCAAACTCTTCTCATTAAGGAACTGTTCACTCCTGTCAGAATTAGTACTATTACTGCCTCTAAAAAAGTATACCGCACCAATAGTGAGAAGTAATAGTACTCCAAATATACTAAGGAAGATTATTCCTACAGCCTTTAAAACTCTCTTTATTTCCATATATGTAAAAATAATATTATCTTACATAAATAATATGGAATTATGAAAATGTTATCAAGGAAACAAACTATCTCTTGGAGAACTGAGGTTTCTTTCTCGCTTTAACGTGATCGTATTTCTTTCTCTCTACCTCTCTTGGATCTCTACTTACTAATCTCTCTTTTCTCAAAGCTGGTTTAAGGTCTGAGTCCATAGCATACAAAGCTCTTGCAAGCCCCAATCTCACAGCTTCCAACTGACCTGTAATACCACCGCCATTAACTTTAGCAGTGAAGTAATACTTCCCTTCCAACCCAACAACTATTAAAGGTCTTTTAATTAAAGAATCAACTTTCTCTTTTCCTGCAAAATACTCCTCAAGAGATTTCCCATTAACAGATGATGTTTTGTCTCCTGCATAGATTCTTACTCTTGCAGTAGATCTTTTTCTTCTTCCTATTCCTTCAAAATACTTCTCCACTAATATAGATGATTAAAATTTAAAATCAACTGGATTCTGTCCAGAATGTTTATGATTAGAATTTTTGTAGATATATAATCTAGCCATTCTCCTATCTCGTAGCTTGTTGTTTGGTAACATATTCTTTACTGCTAATTCAATAATTTTTCTAGAATCTTTCTCTAACTGTCTATCAAATCTTGTTTCCTTCAGACCACCTGGATACATAGAGTGCCTGTAATATGTCTTCTTTAACTCTTTCCCTCTAGTGAGCTTTACATAATCACTGTTAATGACAACAACATAATCTCCACAATCTACATCTGGTACTATCTCAGGTTTCCCCTTACCAATCATTAAACCTGCAATTCTTGTTGCAGCTCTTCCTAGTATTTGATCCTTAACATCAACAATGTACCACTTCCTCTCTACATTCTCTTTTTTTGTCCAATCTGTTTTGTACTTCATTTGTTAAAACTAATAATTAAAGTCCTGCTCTTGTTCTGGCTCTTTCAGTTCTATCAACGACTGCTGTTTTGTCTACTCTCTTCCCCTGTCCAAATATGTTTTTGATCAATCCTCCCTTTTTATCAATCTTCTCTTCATTCTTCTCTACTTCTTTCGCATCAACTTTCTCGTCTTTCTTCTTTGTAGCTTTCTTCTTCTCTATACCAAGAAGATATACTTTGGACTTCTCTGCATTATCTCCTAATCTAAAACCGACCTTAACAATGCTAACTCCTGATTTCTCTTTCTCTGCATACTCTACAAAATTTTTTACCAAAGAAGCTCTCCCTAAAGTTCTCTTCAACTCCCTTTTGAACAGGATTGAATCCTTGTTCATCTTTGCTTTTGCAATCAAAGATGAAGCCTCTTTTTTAAGAACCTTTGCTTTAGGAGAAGTTGTAACAACAACATTTTTTTCAAAAAGAGATCTCAAGAGGTTTCTTTTTAAAGAAGCTCTGTGTGACTCTGTTTTTCCTAATTTTGTTATTTTAACCCTTTTATACATTCTAATTAGCCTTTAATATTAACACCGTATTCGTTTAACAGTTCTAAAATTTCATTAAGAGACTTTTTACCAAAAC
>CAZCCQ010000016.1:0-9252 GCA_964497595.1 uncultured Candidatus Saccharibacteria bacterium
TCAATTGCCAAAGGAGAATTTACTTTTCTAGTAGGACCTTCAGGTGCAGGTAAAACTACACTAATGAGACTACTAATTAGAGAAGTAGTTCCTACATCAGGAGATATCTTTTTCGAAGATATAGATGTGCCTAAACTTCCAAAGAAATTACTTCCTAAATATAGACAAAGACTTGGTGTCGTATTCCAAGATTTGAAACTTTTGGAGAGCAAAACTCTGGAAGAGAATATAGAGTTTGCTTTAGAGATTATCGGTAAGAAAGAAAAAGAAATTCAAGAAATAACTGACTATCTACTTGAGTTAGTAAAATTAAAAGATAGAAGACATCTCTTCCCTGTTCAACTTTCGGGTGGTGAGCAACAGAGAGGAGCAATAGCAAGAGCATTAGCCAATAATCCAGATTTTTTAGTAGCAGACGAACCAACAGGTAATCTAGATCCCGAGAGTTCTTTCCAGATTCTAGATATTCTGAACAATATAAATAGAAATGGAACAACCATTATGGTCATAAGCCACGACAGAGAGCTTGTGAACAAAATGAAAACAAGGGTAATACGAATGGAAAACGGAATGATAATATCTGATACAAAAGGAGACTACGATACTCTCAAGAGACCTGAAAAAGCCCCTACTAAGATAAATACAGAAAAGGAGAAAAAAGAAGTTAAAGAAGAGAAGGAAGAAGTAAAAGTTGAATATGATGAGAGCTTGAAAGGACTTGATGAGAAAATATTAGAAAAACTTCTAAAAGCAAAAATCAACAGTGTTCAACTTGTTCTCAACTTAACGGAGGACGATTTAGACAATATGGATTTTTCTGAGAAAGAGAAAGAGAAACTTGAAGAATTTCTTAAAAAATATTTAAATAAAATTAAAGAGGAGTAATATGGGAAAAAGCGTTGTAGAAACCACAAAGAAAAATATGAAGCGAAATCGACTACTCTCAATGTCAACTATATTTGTAACATCCGTTGTTCTAATTATCTCCTCCTTCTTCATAAGTATCGCCATAATGGGTAAGAAAACTGTTGATTACTATGAAAAAAAGGCTCAAGTGATTATTTTCTTTAAAAAAGATACAAAAGAGTCAAATATTCTCCTTCTCAAGGACAAACTATACAATCCAGACTTAGTTGAAAGTATAGAGTACATATCTCAAGAACAAGCACTGTCTATCTACAAAGAAGATTTTGCAGAGAACCCTGATCTTCTTTCTACTGTCACGGCCGACTCACTTCCACCAAGTTTAGAAATTAGAGCAAAATCTGTAGATTCTCTACTAAAAATTATCGAAATAGCATCAGAAGAGAAGAAGACAAATGCAACAATCGATGAAGTTATGTACTTTAAAGATGTAGTACAAAACCTTAAGAGATTCTCTACCATCATACAAATATCTACTGCTGTTCTGATAGTAGCATTAGTATTGATAGCATTTTCACTGATAAGAGTAACTATTGGATTTAATATTAATACACACAGAGAAGAAATAAAGGTTATGCATTTAGTCGGAAGTTCGGATGAATATATTAAACTTCCTTTCATATTAGAGGGATGTTTTTATGGGCTTATTGGAGGATTTATAGCAGCATCAGTAATAATCATTCCTTGGTACCTATTTATGTCTTTTGGACTAAGAGATAACAACTTTGCATACTGGTTAAACCAAGTATTAAGAGATTTTGGTTTTTCGTTTCTAAAACCAGTCAATATACTATTTCTTCTAGCCTACTACGCCACCCATCTAGCTACTGGGGCAGTAATTGGCACTATAAGTAGTATTAGTGCGGTAAAGAAATATTTAGATTAGAGATGAAAAATAAAATAGTACATACAATATTGTTAACCTCTTTTACACTGCTGTCTTTCTTTTTCTTGACTGTATATGAAAAGACAACTGTAATTGCACAAGCTAACTGTCCCGCAGGGATGACTCTACTAGAGTGCTATGAATACTACAAAAAACAAGAGTCAGACCTACATAGGCAAGAGCAATCATTAGAAAAGAAATTAAAAGATGAAGAGTATCAACAGCTTTCACTAAATGAAAAGATTCGGTATATACAAGCACAGATCTCACAGAATGAGGCTTTAATTAAGTCATTACAAGTAGAGATAGCAACGCAGGATGTGTCCATTATGTTGCTGGAAAAGGAGATTGAGGAAAAAGAAGATAATATTTCATTACTAAAGCAAGAAATTAATACTTTGAGTTCAACTGTAAATAACAGAATAACGGAATCCTACAAATTCTCTTTCATAGATCAGTTTGAAATCTTTTTAGATATTAAGAATCTTTCTTCATTTCTAAGAAAAACTAAATACCTTGCGGCTACTAGAAATAAAGATAAGGAGGCTTTAGAGCAGTATGCCAAAACAATTGCAGAACTAAAGGAAGAGGAAGCCAGACTACAGGAAAACAAAGAAACTGTAGAGACAAAAAAGAAAGAAATCGAGGAGGAAAGAAAGAGGATTGAGAGTATAAAAACAGAGTTAAATGGGCAAAAAAGTGAACAGGCGAATCTTTTGGCACAATCAAAAAGAAGAGAAGCTTCATATCTTGCGGAGCTAAGACAGATATCCACAGCTTTAAGTGAGTCTGAGAAAGCTACCGCTGATTTAATTATACGTTTGGCAGAGCAAGGATATTTTAAAAATGGAAGAAGAGTTGCAAAAGGGGAGGTAATCGGACTTCAAGGTCACACAGGATGTTCATTCGGTTCTCACCTACACTATCAATTAAGAAACTCACGTAATACAATAATGGAGCCATCTACAAGTGGATATCTGCAAAATACAGGATACGGTGCATATGTATCTAGTGGCATATATACTGCTCCACTTGTTAGTGGATTGGTAACAAATGACTACTGGGGAGGACACTACGCGTTAGATATGGTTAGTAAGGCACAAGGGAATCAGTCTTGGGAGAGATATACTGTGCCATACGGACTATGCCCAATTGTTGATAACATCTTAAATTCTAGAAAAAAGAACGGAATGAGTGACTGGAATTTGGCTTACTTAAATGGTGAAGGCGCAAGGGTCTATTCATCTACTAGCGGAGTCGTTAACTACTATGTTGATCAATACGGAGCAACTTGGGCATATCTTCAACACGATGATGGCAACAAAACACTCTATGTCCACTTACAGTCTCTCTAAGATAAAATCTCCCTCTTTATTCTTTTCTGCTCATCTGTTAAACTAAGTAAGTAATAATCTAATTTATATATTTTCTTTAAATGGCTAGAACAAAAAAAATCGTTTCTACTAAGAAAAAAACTACCCCAAATAGTACTTTCAGCAAGAAAACAGCTGAGGTAAAGAAGGCTCCAGCAAAGATGGGAAAGGAGCTATTCACAAATCCCGTTATTAAAATATTAGCAACAGTACTGCTACTTGTAGGATTAGTTGCCTTAATAGACCTTGGAGTTCAGTATCTTAACAATGACTACAGCGTAGCTATTGTTAACGGACACAGGGTATCTAAATCTAAGTGGTATCAGAGATTAGAAAAGGGATACGGTTCATCTGTAGCAAATCAACTAATCAATGACCAGATAGTTGAGCAAGAGGCTAAGAAACTAAAGGTCACTGTAGAAGATGCAGAGGTAGATGCAAAGGTAAATGAGATTAAAGTAAATATTGGTGGTGAGGAAGTTTTCAATAATGCTCTCAAAGTTAACAATGTTTCATTACAAGAACTAAAGGATCAGATAAAGATAGACCTACTCTACACCAAAATTATCTCATCCTCTATTTCATATACCGAGGATGATTTAAAGAATTTCTTTAATCAGTACAGTGGAGCTATATTCCAAAAAGAAACAGAGGCATTGAAAGAAGGGGAGAAACTAGATTACGAAACATACAAGGAGAGGGTAAAAGAGGCATACATCTTACAAGAGGCTGATGCAAAAAGAGATAATTGGTTAAAAACTAAGAAGGAAGAGTACAGGATTCAAGATAATACAACAAACAAGCCTAAGTATGGATTCTTAACTACATTGATAAACATATTTAACAATATTACAGAGAAGCCTGTTAAGTAATACTATTTAAATTAAGAAATTACCATTGTGAAAGCAAAAGTAAATACTGTAGCTGTTGTAGTTGGTGTATTTATACTGTTACTCCTATCTATGTCTTGGAAAATCATACGACAGGGAGAGGTAGGTGTCGTTACTAGGTTTGGCAAAACCACTGGTAGAATAATGCAACCTGGTCTTAACTGGAAGATACCTTTGGCAGAGGCAGCTGTAATTATGGATACAAAGATTAGAAGGGCTGATACTAGAGCTCAGGCTGGGACAAGGGATTTACAGACCGTTGATACTTCAATCGTTCTAAACTATCACATAATGAGTTCTGATACTTCTGAGATTTATGGAAATATTGGAGATGATAACAAACTGTATGAGAAGGTAATCTATCCTGCAATTCAGGAGGTTGTTAAATCTGCGTTTTCTCAATACAAAGCAGAGGAGTTACTAACTAAAAGAGACGAGGTTAAGGAAGTTATTGATACACGACTTTCAGAGAGACTTTCAACCTACTGGGTAAAGGTAGATGATATATCTCTAACAGATATTACATTTAGTAAGGAGTTCGACAAAGCTATTGAGGCAAAGCAGGTAGCAGAACAAATGGCACAGAAGGCTCAGTATGAGGTCGTAACTGCAAAAGCAGAAGCGGAGAAGAACAAAGTACAAACAACTGCGCTAACTCCAGAGATATTACAAAAGATGTGGCTAGAGAAGTGGAACGGTGTTCTACCTCAAGTATTAGGTGATGGAGTTAATGTAATGTACGGCTTCCCTAACAAGTAGTCGTTAGGATTTCTTTTGATTATTATTAGTAGAGTCTATGATGGCTCTACTAATCCATATGTACCATCTTTTCTTCTGTATACCAAAGATATCTTGTCTGTACTTTTACTCCTAAACAAGAAAGAGTCGTAACCTAACATTTCCATCTTTTCTATAGCTTCACCCTCTTCCATAGGAGACATATCTTCTACCTTCTTTCTTCTCACAATCTTAGGAACATAGTTTGTATATTTCTCATCATCGCCGTCCTCAATATCCTCTAAACCCGTAGAATCGACACTCCACGCTTTAGCTCCACTCCAATGCTCTTTCATATCATCATATCTTGTTAACCTTCTAAAGAGAGTGTCTACAGCTTTATCTATATTTGCATACATTTCTTCACCTCTTTCTTCCACTCGTATAGGGGTTTCTGGTAAATCTACAGAGATATCTACTCTAAAATTATCTTTTACACCTTTACTAGACTTATTTTGACGAAATGCAATCTCTATTGATAATGTTTTTTCTAATAGATCTTCCCTTTTTGCTATTTTCTCTTTTGCATACTCCTCTAGCGCATTACTTGAGTCCATTCCTAGATAGGTGAATTTGATATCATTTTTTTGCATATGGATACTTTTAAAGTTATATATTTCTACTTCATAGTACCATATATTAGTTTTTATCCATATATTTCACTAAAGAAGTTGCAGAAAGAGGTTTGGGTATATATAATATGAACTGATAATCCGCGATAGCTCAATGGTAGAGCAAACGGCTGTTAACCGTTCGGTTCCAGGTTCGAGTCCTGGTCGCGGAGCCATCCTCCTTTCTCATCAGAATTTGTTAGTAGATGGTATGGCTTTTTCCAGTCCCAGCTTAGCTTCCGACCATCCCACTTAAAGTTCGCGCAAAGAGTCTCTAAACAGCTAAGGCACGTTAGGATTGTTATTCATCTTCTCTAGCACCTTGAATCTTTCTTTTTGTATCTCCATTTACATAATTATTTCCTTTCTAACTTGAAGTGTATTTTATATGTGTAACAATCTATATTTTGTGTTACTGAGAGGGCTCTCTTTAATCTAATATCCTCTTCAAATGCAATAATTACACCCCTAACTGTTTGATTTTGCTCTGCAAGTTCTTCTTTTACATAACCCATATATCTTTGTAACTGACCCACAACAATATCGGTAACCCGACCTTTCTTAAGCTCAACAACAAGAAGCTCCTTTTTGTCTTTGCTAATTGCCAAAATATCAATAGGACCTGTATCGCTTGGGTACTGCTGTCCTACTATCTCTCCATCTACTTCATAAATATCATATTTCTTACCTAATTCTATTGATTTCCAATTCTGCACTAAGAAATCTTCCAAATGTCTCTCTAAAGCAAATTCATTTGGATCTTCCACTGTTTCATCATTTGAAGTAATTGTGACAGGAGAATCTCCAGAAATTAATCTTTCAATTTCAGCACTGTATTTGCTTATGTTAACTATAGTTCCAATTGAACCAAGACTATTTTTGAATGATTCAGTTAGCAAATCCCTTGAAATACTTTTTGAAAACCATTTTACATTTCTTCTATGCTGCAAAGCTCTGTCTGCTGCATATATATAATCACTGATTATTTCTCCAACATAGTAGTTTCCCTGCCCATCAGGGCATAGGATGATATCTCCTATGTTCATCCCCTTAGCAAGTGTCCAAGTCATTCCACATTTTAATCCTGCAGAAACTTTTGTCTTTTCTGGATTTTCCTTTAAATATATTGGAATATACTTTTTATTGAACTCCCTCCAGTCATCAGGAAGCTTATTTGTCAAATCTTCTGTTAATCCCATATTAACTCCTACGTATCCTTCTACATAACCATCATCAAAAAGAGAATTTGCTTTCCCAAGAATTATTCTGTAGTAGTTTTTGTTTTCCATATTTATTGATAGATAATATTAGAATTATTTATAGAAGATTATACAATAAATTTTCATACTCCAAAGGGTTGGTATTGATTGGAATACTTAAGTTCAGGAATATGTCATATACGCGGAGTATGAATTCCCATCATATATACACAATCTGCTAACTATCTGATATCATTATCTATTCAATGAAAGATATAATAAAAAGAAGAAATATAACAAGAATCTTCCAACTCTCAATCATCCTGCTAATTGCAACCGTAGTATTACTATCTCTAAACATCTATGACTCTACCATAGCTAAAAGAAAACCCTCCGATATACTTGTCGGTAATACATCTACAACACAAACAGATATCCTATGGAAAGGAGATAAATCCACACTACTAACCCTCTCCTACAAAGAAGAAAACAGTACTAAACCATTTAAAAAAGTAGAAGATTACAACCTCTACAATGACAATATCTCTGGTAAATACCTCTACTACACAACAATAAAAGACCTAGAACCGAATACAACATATACCTTTAGAATAGATTACAAAGATAATGTTTCTAAAGACACATTCACATTTAGGACAAAAGATATTGACGACGAAATAGAAATACCTGAAATAGTAACAGGTACTCAAACACCTCAATCATTCATACAAGTTAATACAAAAAGTAATACATACATCCTAAATACCCAATATCACGGTACATATGCATTCGATTCTCAAAAAGAAGGATATACCGTAAAGAAATATGCAAACTACACCTCTAAAGAAGAATTAAAAGAATCTCTCTTTAATTCAATAACAACACCTGTATATGCAGAATCAGGTGCTAATTGTAAAACAGGTGTAAGTATAAGTTCAGCAAGCTATGCACCTAGCAAAGAGAAAGTTGTAGACATACTTAACAGATGGGTGCAATCCTGTCCGAAAGGTGGATATCCATCACAATGTTATGAAGATCTCTACTGCAAATCAGTATCTAACGGCGTAGATCCTGGTTTTGCATTTGCAATATGGTCAAATGAATCAGGAGGAAGTAACTATGCACATAGTTCCAATGTAGAAGACTTCGGTATTCATAGTGGCTCAGTACCTAAGAGGGACTTTACAGCACAAAGTGACTTCTTCTTAAAAAACATAGCTGGTAATGAAGGATATATATCCTCCTGTACAGGGAAAGCCGACAACTTAACTAAATGGGGAGCTCGATTCTGGAAAGGAGATTGCAACTCTGACGAAGGACTAAAAGCTGGGAAAGAATACATTACACAAATAGGAGAAGTATACTCCTGGTATACAAACAAAAGCCTACAATGGCCTATGAAGGTCTCAGGTGATGCAGGATGCAATTACTCCTCATCAGTAACAAACTCCGTCTACAACAACTGTGATGGTAGCTCTACTGGAAGCAATACTCCAAAAGATCCAACGCCATCAACTACAACACCTAGCACATCTACCAAACCCACTGGAGGTGATGGAGCAAGAGACGAAATGATTATGTTTGGAGAGAGACACTGCCAAGATATAGATGGATGCCAATGCCTCTATGACTACGATGGTTTAAATGCAAAAACTAGAGTGAATATTAATTACGGATATACCTGTACTATGGACAGAAGGGTTATCAAAACAGAAAACATATGCTGCAAAACAAAGACAGGTTTAGTGACAACACTACCATACAACTGTGACGGACAGGTACTCGCAAACATATCAGTTGCAAACTGCAAAGCAGAAACAATTAAATATACCTTAGAAAAAGGAGTTAACTTCGTACAAGCAATAACTGTACTAAATCAAGACCTAGTACCTGTAAACACAGCCAAAGGCCTCATATCTCACTCACAAAACAAAATAATTGCTGTAGGACTCTTTAGAAACAACTCTTGGAGTAAAGTAGTAAAATACGAAAACGGAACTATAAATGGAACAGACTTCAACTTAGAACCAGGAGAATCATATATGATCATATCCCTTGAAAAATTAGATATTGAGATAATGGGATACAAAGGTGGAGCTGCTCCAAGCATTACTACAATGGTAGGCTGGAACCTAGTTCCCTCATCAATATTCTCAGGCAAGGCAAATACATCTATTGATATATTACAAAGTACTGAATTCGCAAATATTAGTCAAATTGCACAGTGGGATAGAGGATACAGCCTCTTCGAATATACTCTAAAAAACAACAAGAATGAAGTATATGGAGAAAACCTCAAAATAGCTGAACAAGAAGGAATATTCATTAAAGCTGTAAAAAAGTAAAACTATTTTGTCTATCTACAATCTCTTTGTATAATATAGGGTATGGATGAAACAGGTGTAAAAGAGAAATTAACTATTTCCGATATACGACAAGATGCTATCGACATATTAAATTATCGGATATCAACCACAACAGAGAATACAGATTATCACGTTTGGAAGATGTTTGAGATTTTGGAGATGGACTTTACTCTAAAAAATGGTAACTCTCCTACCAATGGATACACAGGAACTCTTGCTGAACTTC
>CAZCCQ010000017.1:0-9241 GCA_964497595.1 uncultured Candidatus Saccharibacteria bacterium
ACCTCTAAACTTCTTCTTTTTGTAAGCTATAGCTAATCCATACCCTAGAGCAGTAAATATCGCAATATACAACCATAGTAGCAAGTTACTACTACCAAGCAAAAGTCCACATATAATCGCTAATCTCACATCTCCTTGCCCTAAAGCTTTTTCTTTTGACACTAAAACAACTATTTGAAAAACAAGCCCTAATATAATACAGCCTAGTAAATTTTCATAAGGAAAAGAGGTAAAACTATTTGTAATTTTCAATCCCCAATCGCTTCCCTTAATAGCAAAAAGAATAAGATTGGTAAAAAGTAGAATAACAACTAAAAATAATGAAACCCTCTGATCTACTTCCATTGTTCTTAAATCCTTCCAAGCAAGGAAAAAGAGTAGTGCAAATATCCATAACAAGCAAAAAACTTCGACGAAGGAATACCAAGAGCAACCGTTACTTAAGAAAACCTTAACAATTGTAAAAATTTTAACTAACAGAAATAGCAAAAAAAATAGTATTTATGTTTTCTTCAACTTTTTCTTAAATATTTGAAATTCCAAAAGGGTCCGTATTAGTATTTAATTGCTTAAATATGGTTACAACATTATCACCTTTGTCAGAAGCAGTTATTTCTATCAACTTAACTCCTGCTTCTCCACTTTTGTCAGAAATAGTTGCAGTACAAGACCACTCTGTCTGAGTTATTGTAAGAACTCCTGCATAGGTCCTGTTCTTTTTTATCTTGTAAACGCTTTCTTCCAAACAGGTCTCTGCATTTATTTCTAGAATATTATGATCGTAAGTCATTTTCCCTGTTAATAGCAAGGTAATGTTTTTGTAAACAGAATCGATACCAGTAAGGAGCAAAAGTGGAAGTATAATTAGTACTGTTGTTAGAGCTATATATCCTTTCTGTTTTTTCTTTTTCATTATCTTACTACTAACAAGAAGTTAAGTGTTTCCTTCACCTTGCTGTCTGCCGCAGAGAGTATATCTGTAGATACTTTTACAGCCACAATAGCCCCCTTTTTGTTGTATATGGGTTCAGCAAAGAATTTTAATACTACAACGGAAGAGGGAGTTATGGGTACTTCATTGAAAAGAATTCTAGTATTAGAAAGGGAATATTTCCTTGTCCCAGAGGAGAATGTTAAATCAAGTACACTATTGTCTGTATTAAAAACAGAGGTTGCGACATTTATTCCAATCACTTTAGTAAAGGAGTAATCAAAATGTTGCTTTAAGAATTGTGCTGAAGTATGAACAGTGGATCTTCGCTGTGTCCTTAAATTCCCTTCTTGGGTAGAGAGCATAAAACTAAGAATTAAGAACAGAACAATTGAAAACAATCCTATGTAAAGGACTGTCTCCATCAATGTTATTCCTTTTAATTTATTTTTCATAATTAAAGAGTATTTCTTCAAGTAAAGGTGTTTTTACTGTATCACCTGTAAAATCTATTTTGTATTGCAAGTACCTACCTTTTGTGCCTATTGGTAAGTCGTATGAACCAGAAGTAGAATAGTATGTAGTATTTGTTCCATCAGGACCCTTCCATACAGCTCCTGTCATCGCAGAACTGTCGCTGACTCTGTATTGTATTTTAATATTTGTATTCGCAGGGATTTGAGTTAGTAAGTTTATTGTGTAATATTCTGAGTTTGCAGAACCAGAGTCTGTGATGGGGGAGAGATAGTTTCCAGAGGCTAGGTATCCGTTACCTTCATCACCACCCCCTCCAGGTCCTCCTCTGATTATTTTAAATTCTGAGAGAGTGTCTCCTGTAACGATGTAGGAGAACACATTGCCTTGGAGATCTATTATTGAATCAACATCGTATATTCCATTATCTATATTCATTCCTCCACATAAGACAGGTTTTTTCTCATCTATTATTGTATATACCTTATATTCTTGATCTCCAACTCCTACAAGTATAGCGACCTTTCCTCCTTCCACAACAGCAATTCCTCTTACAGTCATATTTGCGTTTATAGAGGCAACAATTGGTCTTTTCCCACTCTTTGTACTTGTATCTATGATGAAGAATTCATCTTCACTTTCCGAATAGTTAGTACCAAAGAAGACTCTGTTTCCATCTGCCGAAACATACATATCATATACCTGCTGATTATTTACACTTGTTTGAGAGATTAGCTTCATAGATGCAGGATTTGTTACATCTACAATTGCCAATTCATACCAGTCCCAGTTAAGTACAGCGTAGAGGTAATTATCTTTTACATATATTTGGCTAACTGTTGCTATCCAAGGGATGAGACTTACATTTCTTGTTCCAAGAATTGGTCTTGCTCCTTCTTTTGAGGAAAGATCAAATGTGCTTACATAAGTACTGTGTGCTACATAGCCGATGTTACCTTTAACGAATACACTATATGCGTTCCAAGAACCAGAGGTGTTTACAGAACCGATTTCTTGGTATGGGACAGAAGTGATATCAAGGATAATAACTTCTTTGTTATCATCCGTAGTTGCTAAATATGCATAATTTCCATCTACAAAAATGTCATTTATTACGTAGCCTGGGAAAGTCCCTTCTACAGTAAGCACAGGAGGGTTTATTCCTGCTATGGTTAACTTTGTAAAGGGATCTCCTACGGTACCTCCTCTTGTACCCAAGTAAGCGTAGCCAAGACGGGCAAAAACTGACTTTGCAGTAGCACTCCCAGGTATATCATACTCAGTCATAGAGAGTTCTGGACGACACCAGTTGGGATAAAAGATTGATTGTAATCGAATCTCTCCTCCGGTTGCGTTCGCTGCTGTCGTATCTTTATGAATTCCCTTTTTGAAATCCTCCTCAGTTGTAAAAGCAATAGTGTTGATATTCCAATCATTCAAGTATAGTTTTGGGGATATAGTGTGTGGGATGCCCATTCTATCTATCCAACGAATAGAAACATTTACAACTCTTGTGTGTATATCCGTAGTACCTCCTGTTTCTACAAGCATACCTAAAGCATCTCGTTGAGCGTACTCTACGGTAAAGGAGTAGGTTAGAGAGTTTTCAGTAATCTCTCCATCTGCTATTGTATATTTCCCATCTGAGTATACTAGGTGTTTCATCCCAAGTCCTGTTTGTTTTGTAACATTGAACCACTCCTCTGATTTTATTAACTTTAATGCAGAGTAGATATCTTTAGTCAGACTAGAAGCGACAGCTCTTTTCTGTAAATTTTCGTAAGTTCTAGTAGCATCAACAACAAGCAAGACAAGAATGGAAGAAATTATTCCAAAAATTCCAATAGCAAGCAGTAATTCAGCTAGGCTAAATGCTTTTAAATTTTTCTTACAACGGCTCATATCCTATCAATCCCTCTTGATTTATATATATCTGAACAGTAATACTTCCAGTGATTACATTGAAAGTTCCAAAAGAGGAGGGTTTAAACTCCCCTGCTGGAAAAAGTATAGAATTTGAATCTCCCAACGCAATACTACCCAATTTTATTTCTCTAGAAAGTGTTTTTTCGCTTTTGCTTGTAGAGGTTGCTAACGAATCTCCTTCGAAAAGAATATATTTACTGTTTTCAAAATATATCCCTGTCGCTATATTCTTGTTTTTTGCAGTTTGTTGCTGATAATAGATATCTGCTGTTATTTGTGAAGCATAATCTTTTGCCTTGGATTCTTCAAATTGTTTTGCAGTTATCGGAATAACTAGTACAGTTATCATAAGCAGTATCCCGATAGTTACAAGGATTTCGAAGAGTGAGAAGCCATCTAAAATTTGTTTTTGTCTTGTATTAAGCATTGATAGATCCCATTAGTTGATAAATAGGCATTAAAATTGTAATTGCCAATCCACCAATCATTGCTCCGACTAGTATTAAAAGAAGAGGTTCCACAAAGGTAACGATATTATTACTCATTTCTGTTACCTCTTCTGAGTGTAGCTCGTGAAGATACATAAGATTTTCCTCTAGTGAGCCACTAACCTCTCCGATATCAACCATTTTTATAAAAGAGGTATTGAAATATTTTGGGTGCTCAGCGAGAGAGATTGACAAGTCACTTCCTTCTTGAACACTTTTATGTACTTTTTTAATAACATTTGCGTATATATAGTTGCTAGTAGTTGAGGAGGTAATTTCAAGAGATTTCTCAAGAGGGATACCACTAGCTAACAATACGCTAAGAGTCCTTGAAAAAGAAGCGAGAATATTTGCAGTAAATAACTTTTTCAGGATAGGGAAGTTAATAGCCAACCAGGCTTTGAACATTTGACCGGGTTTTGTTTTCAGAAATACTGTTATTGCTAGAACCAGTATTACTAATCCTCCTAAGATAAAATACCAATTACCTCTAATAGCTTTTGCTGCTTGTATAATAAATACTGTGAATGCAGGAATATTAGGAAAAGAGATGAATAAGGCCTCCATTTTAGGAAGGACAATAAATACCATTGCTATAAACTCGATGGCAGTCATTCCTACAATAATTGCAGGATAGATGATTGCACCTTTTAATTTTTTGTTAATTTCCCACTCTTTTCTAATAGTGTCTGCAATAAAGATCAGGTTTTTTTCTAATGAACCTCCTTTTTCACCTGCTTCGACAACAGATGATATGGTCTTTTGGAATATTTTAGGGAAAAGTTGCATAGCATCTCCTAGAGTTGATCCTTCCTTTATTTCCTCTGATACATATTTATATATCTTGTTAAGATTTGGATCGCTAGACTGATCGGATATAGTTTCAACAGTTTCTAATAGTGGGATTCCTGCTTTGAGTAGGGCAGCTAGTGATTTAATGGATACAAGAATGTTAGGAATAGATACAGAAATTCTCTGTAGTTTCTTGAGCTCTTTTTCTCTTTGCTCATCTGTGGGGCTTTTTTCTTCTTTTTTCATTATTCTTTAATAGCAATTACTTTTACTAACTCTTTCAAATCAATATGGCCCTCTAGTAGTTTTTTTACTCCATCTTCTATCATTAGTTTGAATCCCTCTTTTCTTGCAACTGCTAGGATATTATCCATTGTTGGTTGAGAGAGGGCAACATCTCTCATCTTTTTATTCATTTCTAATACTTCATAGATTCCAATTCTCCCAGAATATCCAGTATTATTGCATTTCTCACATCCTACAGATTTGTATAGTTTCGCTGTTGATTTTATGTGTTTCGCAATGTCAGGTCTTAGCTTTGCTATTTCTTTGTGTTGTTCATCTTTTTCTGCAATGTATTCTTTCTTACAGTGAGGGCATAGTTTTCTTGCTAATCTTTGAGCAACTACAATATTTAGTGTAGATGCTATGAGGAAAGGCTCTATTCCCATATCAATTAGTCTAGGAATTGCACTTATGGAATCATTTGCGTGCAAAGTAGAAAGGACTAAGTGACCAGTAAGAGCGGAGTTTACAGTAATTCTCGCAGTCTCTGTATCTCTGATTTCTCCTACCATAATGATATTAGGATCTTGTCTTAGGATAGATCTTAATCCTGTTGCAAATGTAAGATCGCTTTTAACATTTATCTGAATATGATTTACTCCCTCAATACTGTATTCGACAGGGTCCTCAATTGTTGTAATATTGACATCTCTCGTATTCAAAATTTTTAAGATGGAGTAGAGTGTTGTTGTTTTTCCACTTCCCGTAGGACCTGTTATTAAGATTAGTCCATAAGGTTGTTTGTATGCTTTTTCAAGTTTTACCAAATCATCTTCCTCGAAACCTAAGTCTGCCAAGGAATATGATCTGTTAGCTTGCGTTAGTAGTCGTATAACAACCTTTTCACCAAATGATACAGGTAGTATTGAGACTCTCGCATCAACATTGTATGTGTCTTTCTCTTTTGTTTCTAATTGAGTAAATTTATTGAGTACAGCTGGTTGCTCTTTTTCTTCCTCTTTCCCTTTTTTCTTCTCTTCTTCCTTTACTTCCTTAACCTCTGCTTCTGTTTCACCTTCCTTCTCTCCTCCCGCCTTTTTCTCTTCTGTAGTAGGCGTTTCCTTGTTATTATCTACATCAGCTTTCTTTACAAAGAAAAGAATCTTTCCATCTTGTGGTGCTAGGTGGATATCTGTTCTCAACTTTGCTCTAACCTTGATTATGAAAAGGAGGCTGTCTTTTAGTTCGGCTCCAATAGTTATGACATCTCTTAAGACTCCATCTATCCTGTATCTTACTAGCAGGATATCATCATCTTTTGATTCTATGTGAATATCAGATGCTCGACTTTTAAGAGCATCTAGAATTAAAGCATCAAGGAAGTCAGAAATATTTAGCTTCTTCTTGATTACATCATCTATTAGTTTCAATAACTCTACCATAGCTCTGTATAGCCTTTGCTATCTGATATTCACTTTAAGTACAAATCGTAATTATCTCTTTACAGAGATAGTCTTGGTTGTATTTTCTACTTTTGGAGCACTGATTTGAACTCTTCCTTCAGCTGTAGAGCAGATTACATAACCAGTATCTTCTGCCGTACCTCCAGTAGGATCCATAGGAATTTCTACTATGAAATCAGGAACCAATCTTGTTGCCAAGTTGATATTTCCTGTATCTGTACCGATCTTTGCTCCAACTTTCCAGTCTGTAGTGCAAGCTGGAATTGTTCCGAAATCACCCAATGCATTTCCTTGCTCAGATGTGTACTGAGTGATTGCATTTAGGATTGCAGAAACATTTGCGTTTCTCTGTGCGTCTCGAGTGTCCCTAAAGTTCTTTGCTGGGTTGATTGCAACTATTGTAATGGTAGCAAGAATGATGATCAATGCTACGACTACAAGGATCTCGATAAGAGAGAAGCCCTCGTATTTTTTCCCCTTCATAGAAAAATAAATTAATTAAAATTAAGTACATTTAAAATATACAAGGGTATTATGTAACTGTCAAACAAAAAAACTTCCGTTATCTTCTTTTTTACACGGCTTTCATACTGCCTAGAATTTTGTCTAGCTGTTGAAGTTCCTCATTTGTAACATCCTGAGAAATCTCGTAATGGAAGGCTTTCCCCTCGTAATTATCAGAGACATTTTTGAAAGACAAACCATCTATACTTATGAAATCTCGTGCACATTGTGGCTCGAAATACTGGCTTCCTTCTCTGTTGTCGTAGTAAAGAGCTCTGTCTACTCTACGAATAGTTTCTCCTAGCCATTCATACTCAGAGTATTCTGTATCAGCATAGTTAAGATATTTTGTGCTTGTTCCCATTTCTTTGTTAGCTTTTTCAATCTCATCTTCGTATGCTTTTGAGTAATCTGTAAATCTTGGTATCTCAGGACAGGATTCAAATCCAATACCATAAACTCCTTCGATTGAGAAAATCTTTTTGTCCATATTGAATATGGCCAGTCCTGTTATTCCAGTATATGTTCCTTCTGAGAGCATATCCGACCCTTTTCCATTTTTGTATTCCACAACGCTCCAGCCTTCGGGGAGTGTGGCGGAAACAAATTCTCCCTTGTAACTTGTTGTTTCCTCTTTCTTTGTCTCTTCTTCTTTTTTCTCTTCTTGCTGTTCTGTTTTCTGTTCGCTTTCTTTCCCTATTCGTATATATCCTTCTTGTACTGCGATATATCCTAGGAGAGCAAGAACTAAAAGGAGTAACAATATGTTCACATAGAACAATACGGAACGACCTTTAGGCTTCTCCTCAACTTCTAGCTTGGGAGGAGATTGCATTACTTCTTCTTCCATATTATTAAAGCTTAATTTAACTATACTATTTAGTATAACGGTCTTAGGGATTTTTTCAATATGTGATAGAATAGCAAGATAACCTTACTTGAGTGTGTAATGAAAAAACTTCTAAGATTTCTTTTCTTTTTGTTCATAAGTGTCTTTTTCTTCGGGAAGAAAGTCTATGCTGTGGAGGATGTTGTTCTTTTCTGGGGTGTAAATTGTCCTTACTGCCATACTGTAAGAGAAAATATCCAGCAGGAGAGATTGTCTGAGAAAGTAAAGATTACAGAAATCGAGGTAGAGGAAGATAAATCTAACTTGGGGGTATTTAGGGAGAAACTGGAAACTTGCAAAGCTGATACATCTAGGGCTGGGATTCCAATGCTTTTTGTAGAGAATAAATGTTATGAGGGAGTAGATGCCATAATGGGGAAACTTAGGAGTATGGTTAGTGGGGAGAGTTCTAATGATGATATGGAGAAGGTGAGTAGCTCTAATACTACAAACAAAGGGAAGGCAAATACAGAGAAAATGATTGTAGCCATAACTCTTCTTCTCGTCCTTTTACCAATACTCGGTAGATTCCTAGAAAAAGATAATGGTAAAAAATTTTCTGTTATCTTAGGATTTCTCTTCTTGCCTCTTTTTCTTGCTCAACCAGCATATGCAATCTGTCCCTTATGTACTGTGGCTGTGGGTGCTGGAGTTGGATTTACTAGGTATCTAGGTATTGATGATAGTATTGCGGGGATATGGATTGGAGGGCTTTTAGTTTCTTTAACGATGTGGGCATACGAATGGTTGAAGGAGAAGAAAGGTATGAAGAGAGTAGAAAAGAAATGGCTAATTCTCTTGGTATCTGCAATTATGTATGCTCTAGTCCTAATTCCTTTGAAGCTCTCGGGAATGATAGGACATCCATTTAATACCTTAGTTGGTATAGATAAAATTCTGTTGGGTATTGTAGTAGGAAGCGTTGCATTCCTACTTGGAGGGAAACTACATTTCTACATTAAAGGAAAAAACAAAGGGAGAGTGGTTATTCCATTTCAAAGAGTAGTCGTTCCTGTTGGGGCGCTACTTTTAGCTACAATTATGTTGTATATAATAGTATACTATTGAAATATAATATAAAGATTTTTGTATATGCTTAAGAAAAACGATATAGATATGAAAGAGGTTGATGAGTTAGTGCAGAAGTATGATTCTTTAAAAAAGGATCAGAAATTAGACTTGTCTGCAGATGAGGATCTTTCCATTGCAATTATGAACCTCATATCAATAGAGGAGCATTTGTTCTTTAGTGGGGCGAAAACTGGGGATTCTACATATTATGATTTATTGGCAGAGATTAGAGAGATGAGAAAGGAGCTGTTAAAGAAAATAATCAAGAAATATGAAGGGGAAGTATGGTGTATTTCTAAACACTTGTTAGCATCTAGCTACAGACTTATGGAGTATGGAACAAAACATCTAGGCAGAGGGAACAAAGAAGAGGCAGAAGAGATCTTTGAGAAAGCATACAATCTTTACTCTTTGTTTTGGGCTTTGAATATGAGGGTGATTAAATTAGAAGACATTAAACCTGGCAAATAAATAATAT
>CAZCCQ010000018.1:0-9153 GCA_964497595.1 uncultured Candidatus Saccharibacteria bacterium
AAAATGTGGTCTTGATTCCAATCTGTCTTTTAAGATAAAAAATCCACTATCACCAGAGCTTTCCCTTATGAGAATTTCTTTGCTACAAAGTTTGCTTGAAAAAACTAGAGACAACGCTCAGAGAGGATTTACAAAGTTTGGATTGTTTGAATTAAATACCCCTCATATAAATACATATAAACAGCTTGATCTGCTACCAAAGGAAGAGTGGCATCTAAGCAGTATCATTACTGATAGCATAAAGAATAGTCAAACCTCTTCATATTACCTAGCTAAGAAGTATGTCGATAGAATCTTAGAAATAGAGGGATATGAAAATAGTGACTACGTATTGATAGCAGATTCTACTGAACAAGATTTGCCAGAGGATATCAAGGCGGTGAGGAGTCTTTTTGATCCTAATGTCTCCGCTATTTTGTATGTTGATAAAACTGCAGTCGGTATCATTGGTGAGATTAAAGATGGCATCAAGGATACATTCAAGCTACCCGTATATACTGTTGGAATAGACTTAAATCTCTCTAGACTGCTTGAGATTAGGGGGAAGAAGAAGAGTTTCAGAGAAGTACCTATCTATCCTGTATACTCTTTAGACGTATGTTTTGAGACTTCCACAGGTGTCTTATGCGAAAGTATGAGAAAAGAGCTATATGATTTAATGAATGATGCCTCTAGCTGGGCCGAAGTAGAATGTTTAGATATCTATAAAGAGAAAAAGGAATCAGAAAAGAAGCGTACTACATTTAGAATCGTTGCTAGCAATTACTCCAAAACAGTAGGGGAGAATGATATCAAGAAGATACGAGAGAAGATTGAGAAGAGATTTAAGGCTAAGTTTGAAGCAATAATTGTGTAACTAATTAATAGTTACAGTAATACTATTTCCCTGTATAACTGTAGAACCCACTTTTCCTGATGCTGTTATAGTTCGGGAGCCAGTAGGGGCGGTATTCGGTATAGTAGCAGACCACACATTTCCACTTTGTGTTGCTACTATTGGCTGTGGGAGCCCATTTATACTAAACGATACCGAATCAACAACTCCACCAGAAACTGTTGCAACTATTGGTGTTCCATTGTTTACAGAGGCACCTTCACTAGGAGATGTAATAGATATCTTAATCAAAGAGGTCGCATCAATAACAGAGACATCGACTGTTTTACTATCTATTTTCCCATAATTATCTTTCGCATAGACTGTAATAGAATAGCTCTTAGGAGCTGTATTGCCTGGAACAAAATAATTAACAACATATGATCCATCTGCATTTAACTTTGCTCCACTAATATCAGAGCCATCAAACTGTACCTTAAAATCCACAATGCTTTCTAAATATCTAACAGATCCAGAGATCTCTACATTCTTTCCTCTAACCACCTGCTGTCCTGCAGTAGGTTTGTATATCTCAACTACAGGCGCATTGTTAGGTCCCAAAGGAAGCGGACAAGAACCCACTTCTGGTTGTGCAAAGATATATATTCCAGAAGCATTCAGATAATTCCTGTAAGCATTTACTTGCAAGGAATTCTCCAAAGTAGTAGTTATAAGGATCTTGGTACTAGTAAGACCGTATCTTTTAGCAGCATCCAAATTGGCAGGTATTTGGTTATTACTTGTACAAACCTCTATTGCTTTTCTTTTATCTAATTGAGGAGCCCTTCCAGACATATATATGGAGGGCTCTTTTTTACAATCAATACCTTCCTC
Organism: uncultured Candidatus Saccharibacteria bacterium; assembly: GCA_964497595.1. GTDB lineage: Bacteria > Patescibacteriota > Dojkabacteria > SC72 > SC72 > UBA5232. The sequence continues at coordinate 1,709 of CAZCCQ010000018.1, forward strand.
AGGTGTTGCACCTGTATCGGTACACACAGTTGTTGTCATAATACCTGCAGGTCTGTTGTAAGACATTTCAGAATAGGAATCTATCACTCTTCTTAAGAAAGAATTTCCCAGTGGAAGAGAAACAGTCGTTGCCCAAGCTCTTGGCATTTCTTTACCATTATTATTACCATTCCATATACCAACTACAATACTTTGATTGTATAGGAAGGTGAGAAGATCTTTAGGCCCATTTGTAGTACCTGTTTTTCCACAAACTTTCTTTCCATTGACTGTATAGTATTTGTTATCTGGTCTGTCGTTAAATCCCTGTAAATCACAGATCATCCAGTTTACTAGATATGCCTCTTTCTCATCTATAACTCTTTGTCCTTCATTCTCCTTATACTCCTTCAGAATTTTCCCACTAGAGTCTTCTACCTTAAGTATAGATACTAAATCGTGCTTTATACCACCATTTGCTAAAGTCGCATAAGCATTCGTAAATTCTGTTAATTTCATCTCAGCAGATCCTAAAGCAATACTTAGACCGTAATTAGCCTTGTCACCCATACCAGTAACTCCTAGTTTTTCCATAAGCTGAAGAAATCCGTCTATTCCTCCCGTTTGCAAAGTATATACCGCAGGAATATTTCTTGACAAAACCAATGCTTTTCTAGAAGTCATTAAACCATCATATTGGTTATCCCAGTTTGTTGGTTTGTAATTACCAAAAGTAATATTACTAATATCTGGAACAACCATCCAAGGTCCATAACCTTTGTTTATAGCATTTAAGTAAACAAATGGCTTTACGGATGAACCCATCTGCCTCCAGCTCGTTGTCACATTAACATTCCCATCGACTTTAGGATCGTCAGTATTCCAGTAATCAACAGAACCTACCATAGCCAATATCTGAGAGTTTTTAGGATTAAGGACTACCATTGCCCCATTATTCACATCATATCTCTTAGCAGCCTGAGTACCTTTTACAATTTCCTCTTCGGCAATACTTTGTAGTGTTGGATCTAATGTAGTTGTAACTTTTAAACCACCTTTCTCAACTTCTCTAATACCAAACTCTGACTCCAACATATCTTTCACATAAAAGACAAAATGAGGAGCTTTAATATCTATTCTCTTAGATTTGTAAACTAATTCTTCATTCCTGGCCGCTTCTATATCTTCCTTAGAAACTCCTAACAGTTTAGACTTCTGCTCTAGTTGGTTAAGTACATACATCTGTCTTTCTTTTGCTAGTTCTGGCCTACTACCATACAAAGGAGAGTATGCTCCAGGACTTTGTATTAGACCTGCTAACAGAGCACTCTCGGCAAGTGTAAGCTCTCCAACATCCTTACCAAAGTATGAGTTTGCTGCCGCTTGGAATCCATAGTTAACACCTCCAAGAGGAACTTCGTTCATATACATCTGCAATATTTGATCTTTAGTAAAGGTTTGCTCTACCTGCATAGTAATCAAAACCTCTTTAATCTTCCTTATTAACGTTCGTTCGTATGCTTCCTTACCCAAAATATCATACAAAAGTGTAGTCTTAACAAGCTGTTGTGTAAGAGTACTAGCACCTCTCACAACAACTCCACCTCTTATATTCTGATACAACGACTTTATAATACCAAGATAATCCAAACCTCTGTGCTGATAAAACTCAGCATCCTCTGCCGCCAAAAGAGCCTTTTTAGTATGCTCTGGTATTTTATCTATTGATACAAACTCTCTGTTTTGATCTCCATAGATAGTGTAGAGTAGGTTGCCATTTCTATCCAAAATCTGCGTACTTTGATCTGACTTTCTTTGAATCAGTTCATTCGGAGAAGGAAGTGAGTCTCCCAATTGCTTCAAATAGATACCAGCACCTATTAAACCTGCACATCCTAAGAAAAACAGTACTCCAAAAACAATATATGCTACTTTCTTTACTTTCTTTTTAAACTCAGGAGTTTTAATACCTTTAGGATTCGTAATATTGTTACGCTTAGCTTTAACATTGTTAGAAGCATATTTCTTGATACTTCTAAATTTCTCAAAGCCTAGCCCTGAAAAAGACTGCTTAGAAGTTTTACCAAAGGTTCTTCTCCTCTGTGAGTTAAAAACACTTTTTCTTCTGTCAGAAAACCCTATACTATACTTCATCAGAGTATATTATCACTATTTTAAGTCGAAATTTCAAGACGTGATATAATTATAGTATGACACAAAAAATAGAACCAAAAACCTTAAAAGGATTCTACGATTATTTCGACAAAGATGTAAAAATACGAGACTTTGTCAAAAATACCTTCAAGAGAATCGCTATTAGTTACGGTTTTGAGGCCCTTGAAACGCCAACTTTAGAATATTCGGAACTCATCTTGGGACAGAGTGGTGAGGAGGCAGAGAAGCTATACTACAGATTTAAAGATAACGGGGGACGAGATGTAATGCTTAAGTACGAATTGATGATTCCTATGTGTAGAGCAGTAGGACAAAATATTAATAATATCCAAATGCCTTACAAAAGATATCAGATACAGAATGTCTGGAGAGCAGAGAATATTCAAAAGGGTAGATTAAGAGAATTAACACAGATGGATGTTGATATTCTTGGAAGTAATTCCTTAATTGCAGATGCTCAATGTATTCAATTTGGTCTTGAATTCCTTCGTGAATTAGGATTTCAAAAGTATATTGTACTTCTGAGTAACAGAAAAATTGTACAAGGACTAATTGAAGTGCTAGGGATTGACGAGAAAAATTTTGAGGATGTGTATATTGCAATTGATAAGATAAAGAAGATAGGTATAGAGGGTATAAAAGAAGAGTTAGTTAAGAAAAATATTGGAAAAGATAAAATTGATTCACTATTAAAAATTTTAGAGACAAAGGAGATAGAGGAAGTAGAGAAAGTCCTTGAAAAGTCAGAAGTTGGCACTAAAGGGATTAAGGAAGTAGAAGAAATACTCCAAATTCTGCAAGATGCTGGGATTCGTAAAGAGTATATGAAATTTGATATTTCCCTAACGAGAGGACTTGCATCGTATACAGGACCCGTTTGGGAGTTTGAGGTCACTGATGGAAATGTAGGATCTGTTAGTGGAGGTGGTCGATATGACGAGGCTGTAGGCAAATATATTAACAGGGATATTCCTGCAACGGGAACATCTTTTGGATTAGAAAGACTTTCTTTAATTATGGCAGAGAAGAATATGATTAACTTAGAGGAAGGGAGAAATGATGTCTTACTAATATGTATGAATAGAGAGTATTTAGATTTTGCCTCAAAAGTGGCAGAGGAGATGCGAAAAAATTCTATCCCCATCAATATATATCCCGATATTGAGAAACTAAAAGTATCTTTCAAGTATGCTGACAGAAAACAAATCCCTTGGGTGATAGTTATTGGAGAAGAAGAAAAGAAAGAGGAGAGAGTAAAACTTAAAAATATGAAAACACAAGAGCAGTATGATCTTTTCATACAGGAAGCTATAGAGAAGATTGTAAAGAAGTAATTTCCTTGTAATACAAAGTAACTAGAATATTCCTATGCAAAATGAAGAGTGCAAGGATATTGTTGTATATACAAAAGACAGAGAGTTACTCTCTTTCCTTAGAGAAACCACTCACAAAATATCTCCAGACAGTAAAGTCCTTCTTAACCTAGGAAGTACATATATATCTTCCTGCAGGAGTATACTACTCATAGATCAAAGATATACCAACACGATTCTCCCTTATTCATCATATGTAACAATATATATTGCGAATGAAAACAGCTATACAAATATTAAAAACACATTTGAAATTGGTGCTGACTATATTCTTTTCTTCCCGGAAAACAGAAATATCCTAGAGTGCCTATTAAGAAAATACTTAGGTAAGCTTCCGATGAATTGTAATAATATTTACTCTGCAAAAGGAGTTACCCTCTCACAACAAACAAGCTGTTTAATATACAATAATTGTAGAATTCCTCTCACTAACTCCGAATTCAATCTTCTAAAACTTCTTATCCTACAAGAAAGAAATTCCAATCAGTTAAAAGAAACTTTACACTACAAATTTAACAAAAAGTGTATACAAGTTACTGTCTGGAGAATAAACAAGAAGAGTAGAGAGGTGTTAGGATTAAAATTGATAAAAAGTAGGTATGCAAAAGGATATTATTTAGCTATTTAGCCCAATACTAGATTTTCTTCTTCCACTCAACAATTTTCTTCAAAGCTTCAAGAGGTGTTAGATTATCCGTATCTAACTTCTGAATCTCTCTCTCAACTTCGGACTCTTTAGCTGAAAATAGTGGATACTGGAAGGCATTCTGTCTAGACTTCTCTGGATTACCTTTACTCTCAAAAGAGATTTCCCTTACACTTGATTTAGAGGAGAACATATTTTTCTGCTCAAAACTCTCTAAAATATCATTAGCCCTTTTAATTATCTTCTCTGGCAAACCAGCCATTTTTGCAACATAAATACCGTAACTTCTATCTGTTCCTCCTTCTACTATTTTTCTCAAGAATATTACCAATCCCTTCTCTATATCTTCCTCCACAAGTACATTAAAGTTTCTAACTTCCTTTGGATACTTCTCAACTAATTTTAACAGCTCGTGATAGTGAGTAGCGAACAAAGTTCTAGCCTTAACATCATTGATTATATACTCGGCCAAAGCCCAAGCTATACTTACTCCATCATAGGTACTTGTACCTCTGCCAACTTCATCCAAAACAATTAGACTGTATTTAGTTGCATTATTAATAATATTTGCAGCTTCATCCATCTCAACCATAAATGTACTTCTACCTCTTACTAAATCATCGGAAGCTCCAACTCTAGTAAATATCCTATCTACAGCTGAAATAGAGGCACTTGAAGCAGGAACAAAAGAACCCATCTGTGCCATTAAGACAATAGTTGCTACCTGTCTAATATATGTAGATTTACCAGACATATTAGGTCCTGTGAGAATCGACATATACCCATTTTTAAAAGAAATTTCAGTATCATTAGATATGAACTCCTCATCACTAATTGACTCAACAATTGGATGTCTTCCTTTCTGAATTTTAATAATTCCATCTTTTTCTCCAACCTCATAGATTTCTGGTCTCGCATAGTTTTTTTCTCTTGAGATATATGCAAAGTTGCTAAGCACATCTACTTGAGCAATGACCTGTGCTAATTGTTGTAAATTCTCTAAGTTAGGAAGCAAGGAATCCCTGAAATCGTTAAAAAGTTTGTACTCCAAAGTACAAAGATCTGTGTGTGCATTCAGTATTATTTCCTCTTTCTCTTTTAATTCTTCTGTAATATATCTCTCACTATTCACTAAGGTCTGTTTTCTAATATATCTGTCAGGGACTTTAGATTGATGAGATTTAGTAACTTCAATATAGTAGCCAAAGACTTTGTTGTAACTTATCTTTAATGAACTAATTCCCGTCAAATTTTTCTCGTTCTTTTCCAATTCTTTTAGCCAATTTCTGTTATCTCCAGATAAAGAACGTAGTTCATCAACCTCTGAACTATATCCTTCCTTAATAATTCCACCCTCTGTAAGTATTAGAGGTGGTTCATCTGTAATTATTTTCTCAATCTTCTTTGAAATATCTACAAAGATATCTTTATCTAATTTCTCGTATTTAATTTGTAATTCTTTTTGTACTAAGTTAAGTATTTCAACTGAGTTACTTAATGAAATTTGTAATGCTTTAATATCCCTTGGAGTAGCCCTGTTTAATCCTATCTTCCCAACAATTCTTTCAATATCATTTACTCCATCTAATTTCTCTCTAATACTTTCCAATATGTCTACCTTCTCCAAAAACTTCTCAACAGTATTAAGTCTTACATCAATATCTTTTTTATTCAGTAATGGATTAAGAATCCAAGAGTAAAGGAGTCTAGTCCCCATTCTAGTACTTGTCTGATTAAGAACAGAAAAAAGAGAGTTTTCAATACCACCAGTATATGCATTGTTTACAAGCTCCAAATTTCTAATGGTTGATCTATCTAGCACCATTGTACTATTTAAGGAGAGCTTCTTAGGTTTCAGAATATGTTTGGGATTCATTAACTGTGTATCCTCAATATACCTAAGAATCATTGCCACAGGGATAATTTCCTCTGATTTTTCATCCAATCCCAAAGAATTGATACTCTTTATACCATAAAACTCTTTTATCAAACTATTACAGTATGAAGTATTTCTAATTCCCTTCTCTATAAATTGAACTGGGATATTTCTAAAGCTTTCATTATCTTCTCCCTCGATCAAAAGAATCTCTGCAGGGTCGTAGGCAGACAGAACATTATTTACATAGTTTTTACTACTACTTGCTGTAAGCGCAAGGAATCTTCCTGTAGAAATGTCTGCTAAAGCTACAAATATATTCTTTTTACTGAAATAGAAGCTAGCTAGATATGAGTCTTTAATGGAGTTCGCTTGATCTCCATCTAAAGTCCCAGGAGTGACAATTCTTGTCACACCCCTTTTTACAATACCCTTCGCCAACTTTGGATCTTCTAGCTGGTCAACTATCACTACCGGATATCCACTTTCAATAAACTTGGGGAGATATTGGTCAATAGCCTTATGCGGAAAACCTGCTAGTGGAGTAGGGTTAGATTTTTTGTCTCTTCGAGTGAGTGTGATGTTCAAAACTTTAGATGACACCTTGGCATCTTCTCCAAATGTCTCGAAAAAATCGCCCATTCGAAAAAGCAATATCTTATCTGGATACTGTTTCTTAAAACCTAAATACTGTCGCATCATTGGGGTATCATCCATTTCGAAGTATACCATACCTCAGCAGAGCTCTCCTAGACCTCGTTTACTATTTTACTTCCCAAGGATAATTTTTGCTTCTTCTTCTGCCGTTACTTTTCTTGCTTCTTTAATATCTTCAGGTAGTACTGAAATACCGTATACTCCAACTTGTACAGCATATTTAAGTAGAGGTTTGCTATTCTCAACTATTACTATTGTTCTTTCTACCTTAGATTTTACTGATTCCAATACATTATCCAAAACTTTAAATACACTGTGTCTCGCAAGGTCATACTTGGCATCTTTCTCCTCAAGTTTGAAACCTTGCATCTGTCTGACAATTCTTGGCATATTTAGAATTATTCCATCTATCTTTGTATTTGCAATCTCGTCAGCAAGAATTATTTCAGAAGGATTGTCCAAAATTACATACATCTTAAATGATGATGTCCTTCTTATCTTTTCCCCAGATAATTGCTTCTTCATCTCAATTAACACATCCTCATTCATAGGGGAGTGGATGGCTAAAGAAACATTTCTCTTTTTGTAAATATTTCTAATTCCTCTGATAATTCTGATTACTCTTTTTAATAATTCGGGATTATTGATATAGTGATTGGCACCGTATATTTCAGGAGAGAGAGATTCATTCTCATATTTTTTCCCTCCAACTAAAGATCTAAATTCTTTTACTTTAGCT
>CAZCCQ010000019.1:0-8958 GCA_964497595.1 uncultured Candidatus Saccharibacteria bacterium
TACATATAATATTTTCTCCTGCAGACAAATTAATCGCTGTAAGAGGACTATTATCTGTACAACTCGCACTATCTAAATACCAACCTGAAGGAACTGTTTCTGAGACAGAGTAGGTACCTGGTAAAAGATTTTCAAATACTTTATTTGGATTAGAACTATTTGAATTATCTACTAATGTGAAAGCAGATAATCCTGTCCCTGTTGTAGTAAAACTAAATACTTGTTCGCTACTTGGATTCGCATTTTTAACAATAGTTAATGAACCATATCTAGCATTAGTTATTGTACATTCTTTATTTTCACCTTTTGCAATTACAATATTTTTACAGGTATTACTTGTTTCTGTCCAACCAGTAACTGCTGTTTCTGAGACAGAGTAGGTACCTGGATATACTGTAAATGTATGAGGTGTACTAGATGATATAGTTCCTGTATTTCCATTCATAAAGGTAGGAGCACCTTCTACTGAGCTACCTGTACCAGTAATACCAAACTGTGCACTATCACCTGCTGGAACAGTAACCTTATTTACTTTCAATGTACCAGTAGGAACTGTACAACCATTTGCTAATACAGATTGACCGTATGCATCATAGTTCTTTCCTGGATAATGACCTCCTTGATAATCAAATGGAGGGATAATATCACCCCATGTAACTGTAATTCCTGGGAACCAAACTGGACCATTGTGTCCATCATGTCCACCAGCATCTGCGGTCATACTTGCTCTTGCATCTGAGTATGGATTGCTTTGACTACCTGTTGCATGACATATATCTACTTTCTTAACACCTGTATAGTTTGCTGGATCATTTGCCGTTACAGTACCACCTGTATGGCTTCCTACAACTGTACCGATATTCGTATACAAGCCGAATATTGCGGTTGCACTGCCTGTACAAGTCATATTTGCACCAGCAGCTAGTGTTGTTTGTGGACAACTAACCTGGACTCCTTTGTTGTCTGTAACTTGAATATTTGTTAAAGCAACATTTCCTGTATTCTGTACTATATATGTAAAATTAACAGGATCTCCTTCCCCTATATAGATACCAGGAGCTGTATTAGCATCATTATCATTTACTTTTTTCATAATTGAGATAGCTGGTCTTTCTACTAATATAGAACTTAACTGACCAACTAAATATGCAGTACTAGTTTTTCTCTCCTCCGTAATAAATTCTGATACTGGAGAACCGCTAGGATAAGAGTTAACAAATCCAACAATCTTTAATGTGTAAAGCTTATCTCCTATTTGAAAGCTTGTAGTACCGTAACTGTTAGGAAATGTGATTTTGTCATCACAAGGCGTATCTGTTTGCTGCCAAGAAGGACATTCCCCACTATCATTAGAAGTTTCATCAATAGCAAAATTAAAAGAAAATTCTTGATTAGGTATATTAGGTCTGTCAAAATCAAGAGTAATTTTCAAAGTAGCACCGTTTGCAGCATTATTTACAGGATAATTATAATGTGTCAAAGCTCCAAGATAGAAGCTTGCACCCTCATTAAAAGTTTGTACACCACTATTATCAAATCGCAAGCCACTTTTTTGCCCCCAACTATCTCCCCATCTGACTTCCTGAGTGTTAATACCTGTTACACCACTACCACCATTTGTAGCAGTCCAAATTCCTGAGGTTGATGTCAATTTATATGTATCACCTGGATTATTGGGAAGAGTTGGTAAAGAAATTGCAGCAGGTGCACTAATAACAGTGATTGCATTACTCATTGTATATACATTACTTGAACCACCAGAACAGTTATTTCCATTAAAAGCCTGGAGAGAAAGATTGTAAACACCCAAAGTGGAAGGAGCATCAATATCAAACTCTTCATAATACGTACCATCAGAAGAATGATTATCTGTATCAATACAAACCCAATCAGCACTACCTACTTGATATCTAGTTGTTCTCCAATCATTATCTGTTCCCGAACCAGAAGTTGTAACAGTGACTCTTATTGTTAACTCCGTATTTGGTTGAACAACAACAGAACTCTGTCCGTTAACATAAGCAGAGATGCTAGGTCGAATATTCCCAGCAGATATATATATAGTAAAGTGATTTAAATTCTCAACTTTCAACAAATTACCTTCATCAATAACATTTTTGCTAACTTCTTTTAAATCTGTTAATAATTCACTTCTATTTTCAGCATAAACAACCTTTTCTGCTTTCCCAACCTTAGGAAGAGTTAAATCAAACTCAAACGTTCCATCTGCCATACCTGTCGTAATATCATATGCTTTGTTGCTTACAGCACCTGTAGCATCAATCTCCTCCTGTGTAAGAGTAATTTCTGTAATACTCAATGGTGATGGATTCTCAGGTAATTTTGTAAATGTTACTGATACTTCGCTATTCTGTGGAGCTACGTACTTCTCTCCAAGAACAACTGGAGAGTTTGTGACCGATGTTCTCCCATTATTATTCCATACAATTGGTTCCGCTATCCATCCGGGATCGGAGATACCATTAAGTATCTCTCCCTTGTTATCTTCAGTTGTAGCAGAAACCGATTGATCAGAATCAAGGTTAGAAATTTCTTCAGCCGCTAAAGCAACCGGCATAAAGTTATAAGCAATTAAAAACAGGGCAACAGAAATCTTGTATAAAGATTTCTTAAAAAGTTTGTTAGTTAGCCTCATTAATTTATTATTAAATATTAATAAAACTTATTAATGCATAAGTGGAAAGCCCAGAACTTATACATTCTTTGAGCGAATTATATCAAATATCCTATAGATTTTCAACCCTCTCCTAATATCTCTCTGTTATTATCTTTTCATAGAGAGAAATTAGTGATAAAATGTCCCTTTGTTATGGTAGAAAAAATATTTAATCAGAACAATTTAAGAAACATCGCTATTATCGCACACGTTGACCATGGGAAAACAACTCTTGTTGATGCCTTTATGAAGCAAACACATTTGTTTAGAGAGAACCAAGAAGAAATGCAACAAACTCAAATTCTTGACAAGGGGGAATTAGAAAAAGAGAAAGGTATTACCATAAATGCAAAAAATATCTCAGTTCATTACAAAGATGTAAAGATAAACATTATAGATACACCTGGACACTCAGACTTCGGAGGTGAAGTAGAAAGGACACTGAATATGGCTGATAGTTGTCTTCTTCTAGTAGATGCTAAAGAAGGCACTATGCCTCAAACTAAATTTGTTCTTAAAAAAGCTCTGGAATTAGGGCTCAAGCCTGTTGTAATTATCAATAAAATTGACAAGAAGTTAGCTAATATTAAAAAAACCATTACTAAAGTTAATGATCTCTTTCTTTCCTTAGCTACAAATACTGATCAGTTAGACTTCCCAATATTCTATGGAATATCAAGAGAAGGTAAGATCTTTACAGAGGTCCCTAATACGGATTTAACTATTCCCAATAGTACGACAGGCGATTTAACTCCTATTCTAGATGAAATAGTAAACAACTTACCAGCACCAAAAGGAGATATTAACAAACCATTCCAAATGCAAATCACATCAATTGAATACAATGAACACCTAGGTAGATATTTAATTGGTAAGATAGCTAACGGAAGTATAAAAATAGGTGATCCAATTGCTCTTATCTCAGACAAAGAAGGATTTGAGAAGAAGCAGGGTAGGGTTAATGAATTATTCACAAAAGAGGGATTAGAATGGGAAAGCATTGATACAGCCAGTGTAGGAGAGATTATTGCTATTACAGGAATAGATTCTACCGACATTGGAGCAACACTATGTCATATCTCACATCAAGAGGCTTTACCTGATATTAAGATAACTCCTCCTACAGTTAGAGTTAAATTTAGTGCTAATACTTCTCCTTTCGTTGGGAAAGAGGGCACATTTGTTACAGCAAAACAATTACAACAGCGCCTAGATCAAGAGAAGAAGTTAAATATCAGTTTGAAGATAGAGAGTAGAGGTGCTAATGCACATTATGTTTCTGGTAGAGGAGAATTACAATTGGCTATTCTCATAGAGCAGTTAAGAAGAGAAGGATACGAGTTTGAATTAAGTAAGCCCGAAGTTATACTTCAAGAGATCAATGGAGAGCAGTGTGAACCTTTGGAAGAACTACTCATTGATGCACCTGAGGAGTATCTTAGTGTGATAAGTCAGGAGGTAAGTGAAAGAAAAGGGAAATTAGTAAATATGGAGAATGAAGATGGACAAAGTAGATTCACATTCCATATCCTGACAAGGAATTTAATAGGGCTTCATAGGGTGTTGATGACTGCAACAAAGGGTACGGCTATTGTTACTAGCAGTATTGTTGATTACATTCCTTTTAGCAAAAGCTATGAACTATTTAGAAAAGGTGTCATTATATCTTCCGAAACAGGTACAGCAATGGCCTACGCTTTAATGAGTGTACAGGAGAGGGGGAAACTATTTATTTCTGGTGCTACCTCTGTATATGAGGGTATGATTATTGGAGTAAATAACCACGAGAATGATATTGAGGTAAATCCTTGTAAAGAGAGACATAAGACAAATGTAAGAATGTCACACGCAGAGGTTACAGAAATAGCACTAAAAAGTCCAATTACTCTTAGTATAGAGTATGCATTATCATTCATTAACAATGACGAGTTAATTGAAGTGACTCCTAAGAACATAAGACTGAGAAAGAAACTTCTTAAAAGTACAGAGAGAGTCTGGGCTAAAAGAGAAAACCTCACCGTTTATGCTAAACAACAGCTAGAAAAAGTCCAGGACTAGATCAGGTCTTCATTCAGAATTTGTTCATACATTAGAATAGGCTTCCTACTACTTATCAATTTACATGCCCCACACCGATACCTAAGCCAAACTTCATACTATCATTCAACCACTTTTCCTAGAAAGGCTTTAGAACAACAAATATCTAAGATTAAATATTTCTGAACGAAGTCGAGGTCTAGACCTCGACTGAAGAGGGCATACATAAAAAAAAGAGGAAGTATTTCTACCTCCTCTTTAATCGCTTACAAAATAGTTAATTATCTATCAAAGCTTCTTCTTTCTCTTGATTCCTCTCGAGCTTCAGAAACATTGATTGGTCTCCCATCAACTTCTTTTCCAGCTAATTCGGAAACAGCCTTTTGAGCTTCCTCTTCAGAGGACATAGTTACAAAACCAAATCCTTTGGATCTGTTCTTGATTCTGTCCATAATTACTACTGCTTCTTCAACAGTACCAACTTCTGAAAAGACTTCCTTTAACTGTTCGTCTCTGACGTTCCAGCTAAGGTTTCCTACAAATAACTTTTTACCCATTATTTGAATTAAAAAATTTAAATCCGCTACACCATTAAATGGGAGATTACACTCTAAGCAGTCTTTTGAACGCTTCCATAGCTACCTTCATTATACCACAAATTACGTAATGTAAATAGATACCTGTGTACTTACTCTTTTTTACTCTTAAAAAGAAAGTCTAACATCTCCTTCCCTGTAGCTCTTCGATTGTACATCAAACAACCAAGTTCAAATAATTTGTAGGCTATCAAAATAGCGATAGCAACATAAATAACACACAAGATCATACCTATAATCAACTGATTTTGTGGTAGAGTGCCAAGGGAATTACGCATCATCATTACCATATATGCTGTAAATGGGAAGTATGTAAACACATTGGAAACAAGAGAGTTTGGATCCATTAGGAGAGATTGAATTACATAGAAAGGAGCCACAGAAAGCATTATGAAAATACTAGAGAGATTTCTACTATCCTCTGCTCCTGTACCAATAGCACCAACTCCAATCATAACTGCACCAAAGAAAACAAAGCCTGTAATTATGAAAAATAAAGAGAAGGGTAGGCTACTCCAGTCAATTTTATTTAGATCTATGGGAAGATTGATATTGGTATAATTCATAGCAACAACTAATATCACTCCACCCATTACTATCCAGATTGTTAGCTGAGTCAAGACGACTCCCATTAGGCCAATCATTTTCCCTAACATCAAAGATTTCTTGTCTACAATTGATAACATTGTTTCTATCATTCTGTTTTCTTTCTCAGAAGATACACTCTGAAGTAGGAAAGAAGAGGATATGAATACAGATACGAAAAATACTATTAGGGAGAGAATCGGAACAATATACTTGTCAAATCCTTGTTTTGAAATTTCTCCATTATCTTGGTAGTTGAAAGTCTCTAGAGTTATTGAACCACCTAAAATAGTTTTAGCTCGGACATCTTGTATAGATTCAATAGCACTTGTTTTAAGAATAGATTCCATCATCAAAGGGATATTTGCTGCTCGCATTAAATCACCCGATTCCTTCTGATATACATTGTATTTCAAAGTTTCCCAGAAATTTGGAGGGAATTGTACGATTACTTTGTCAGAATCTTGTTTAACTTCCGCTTCTGCTTTTTCTTTACTACTAATTTTTTCTAAAGGAGGTACAATAAATTGATTGGGAAGAACATTTGCTTCGTCTAGTATGTAGACTTTAGATAAAGTTGTACCCTTTTCCGCTTTTTTGCTAGCTTGGTAAGAAGAAAAACCTGATATTAGCATTATGGCAACCATAAATATTGGGAAGAATAGTGTTGATACCCAAAAAGATGCTGTTTTTACAATTTTAAAATATTCAAATTTTGCGATTTCTAATGTTTTATTCATATTTATTTTTCGTTCATTAAGTCAATGAATATTTGGTTTAAGCTAGGGTAATCTAATTCTACTTTTACTATTTTTGTCCCCGAATTTATTATGGCGGCAAGTATATCGTTTGTATCTACATTTTTTCTAGGTGTTAGCTCCATCGTTTTGTTTGTAATAACTGATTTGTAAAGATTTGTTTCTTTTTGGGGAGCATTCCCATCAAATTCGATAATTAAATTATTGCTTCCATACTTTTTGCGGACATCATTAACTTTCCCATACTCAACTCTTTTTCCATCTTTAATCATTGCAACACTGTCCGCCATTTTTTGTGCTTCATCAATAACGTGAGTAGAATAAAGTAGTGTCGTTCCTGCTTTTGCCCTATCAACAAAGATATCTATGAACATTTGTCTATTAACAGGATCCAAACCCTTAAAAGGCTCATCCAAAATCAAAATCTCTGGATTATGTATGAGAGCTGTACCTAGCTGCACCTTCTGCTGCATACCGGAGCTTAATTGAGAAACTTTCTTTTTCTTATGATCCCCTAAACCAACAAAATCCAAATACTGATCACTTCTTTTTTTAGCACTATTTGATTTAATACCTCTCAATCTAGCTGTATATTCCAATATTTCACTAGCAGTAACATCTTTGTACAAGCCTCTTTCTTCTGGCAAATATCCTATTCTGCTGTTAAAATTTTCACCAAATTCTTCATTATTTATGAGTAAAGTCCCACTATCCTTCTGATAAATTTTTAACAAACACCTAATCGTTGTTGTCTTCCCCGAGCCATTTGCACCTAGAAAAGCAAAAACCTCACCATCATTAACATCAAAAGACAGGCTATCCACGGCCTTTAAATTACCAAATGATTTCGAAAAATTTTCTATATGAATGGAATATTTGCCCACAAACAAAGAATATCACTCAAAGAAACATACTACAAGTATCTGATAGTATGTTAAAATTCTGTTAATAACCAACATATAGTCTATATGGCAAAAGAAAAAATAAACACACCAGCCCAGAGGATTTTGATACATACGTGTTGTGCGGATTGCTTGTTGAATAGCCTTAATTATTTAGTTGAGGAAAATATTATTAACAAGAAGACGGAGGTTGTTTCCTATTACTATAATCCAAATATTCATCCTCGATCTGAGTACTTGACTAGGTTAGATGCTTTGAGAATTGTGGTAAGACAAGAGAGAGGAAAAGGATACAATGTTAACTTGATTGTTCCTGATTATTCGCCAAAAGAATATTTTAAAGAAGTGATGAAAAAGAGTGAGAAGAAGTGCATTGCTTGTTGGACTTTGAGGATTGAGAAGTCGTTTGGGTATGCTAAAGAGAATAATATTCGCATTGTTAGTACAACACTTTTAACTAGTCATTACCAAGATAGGGATATGATATTGAAGATAGTAACTGAGTTAGGGAATAAACACGATATTGAGGTTGTAGGTATAGATTCAACAAGTAATTGTAAGAATTCAGGCTTTTACAAGCAGAATTACTGTGGTTGTTGTTTTTCTTTGAGTGAGAAGATGGTAGAATCATATATGTAGTAAATTATTTGTAATTATAACTACATTGGATTATTTTCTAATAGCTATTATTTCATTTCCGATATTACTGTTGATTCTCTATTTGCTCTCTTTAATTCTGACGAAGGAAGATAGTAGCGATGAGAGAGGTGAAGAGGATGAGGAGTAATTTTTTTTTGTAATATGTTTGTAAGAAAATCTCTTGTATTATTGTAGTAATGAGGGAAAGAAATATTTTAATCATAGAGGATAGTGCTAGTTTGGTTCGTATTCTTGAAATATATTTGCAGAAATTGGGCTTTAATATTCTTTTTGCGTATACAGGTGAGGAAGGAGTTAGAAAAGTATTTAGTAATGATATTGATATCGTATTGGTAGATATTGGTTTGCCTGATATGAATGGTCTTACTGTAATACAGAAGATACGCAAGATAGATGAGAAGAAGCCTGTCATTGTAATTTCAAAAAGTTGTGATTTGAATAATGAAATTCTTGCATATAAGAGTGGAGCAACTCTTTTCCACAAAAAGCCTGTTTCTTTGAAACTTTTGGAAGTACAGATAAAGAATTTTATGCCTAAAGAAAAAGAGGATGAGATTATTAGATTGGGAGAGCTTGATATAAACACGGAAGATCAATCTTTAAGGAAAGGAAATTCTAAAATAGCATTAACATCAAAAGAGCTTAAATTTCTGCTTACTCTGATAAAAAATAAAGGATATATCTGTGAAAGAGATTATCTTTTAGACAAACTTACTTTTAATGGAGATTTGAAGCTGACAACA
>CAZCCQ010000020.1:0-8781 GCA_964497595.1 uncultured Candidatus Saccharibacteria bacterium
GCTTTTGCAACAAGTTTTATCCTCGTACTCTCTGCAGTATTTTCTACAACTGTAATATCTTTCTGAACATCGTTTCCTAAAGTTAATTCCATATTTTTATCTGTTTCAAACAAATTCTTTGCCTGTGCTTCCTTTGTTAAAAGTTCTCCGACTTTTTCATCAAACCCTTCCTTCAAGAAGTAAGTAGCTTCGCTTACTGTCTTTAGATTTAAAGTTGTTTCGTTGCCTTCTGCACCAACAGCGATATCAGTCTTTATACTGTCTTTTACGACATCACTTTTTATAGAAGTAGTAATCATTTCCCAATCACCACCAGACTTGTCTTTTAACTCTTGTTCTCCCTCCTCTACTGCGATCTTCTTCAAAGCTTCCACCCCCGTATTTACATCTGCCTGAGAGAGTACTGTGTATTGTTGTTTTGTTCCACCTGTCAGTGCCTCGTAGCTACTCAGTGCATATACTTCTGAGCTAGAATAACCTTGCAAAGTAAAGGATGTACCCATTGATAAGTTATACTCCTCTCCCACTTCGATGGCTGTAATATTCCCCTGTGAAATACTGTTGCATCCAACAGATACGGCAGCATCCAATTTAAATCCTTTCCCTCCAGAGGAAGTAACACTCTGTCCAGCTGGAAGATTTATTGGGTTTACATTTGTACAATCATCTTTCTTGTATGTAATTGCAACCTTGCCCTTTGCTTTCTCTCCCTTAAATGCGATACCAGTTGCTTTTATAGTAGAAGATCTCGCTTTTTCGACTTTTTCTTTTTTGATTGGGACTTTACCTTCGTCAAAATTGACTTCCTTTATATTCGCATCACCTACAAACTCTTTTGTTATCTCTAAGTCTTTTGCTTCTATGTAAATTCTAATTCGAACTAGTGGAGAAGTTTTGTAGTATATGAAAGCTGCTAATCCAAGAATGAGAAAAAGTCCAGCTACTCCTAGAATTAGTAATTTCTTTGTTTTAGAGGAGAATTTTGGCATAGCAATATTCTTCTCTTTTCGTTCGGGTATTGCCGTTGCTGGAATTATCTTCTCTTTGATATCAGGGGAATTAAAATCTTTTGTTGAGAAGTCAGGAACCTTCCTCTTAGGATCTTCGTAAACAATCGGAATGTCATCATCAATATTTATACCAGTATCTTCCTCTTTTGTGAGTTTCTTGCTTCCTTCGACGGGAGTATCTTTCTGGCTCATCCTTGCTACTTTGTTCTCAGCCTCCTTCTCCCACACATCTTCCGCTGGTAAGTTTGTAGTTTCGACTGTAGTTAATCCCGCAAGAGTTGCATTTCTAACACCTGTATCATTTTTGATTATCTGAGCTACAAGGACTTTTTCTTGTTCATCAGCAGTATCGAGAATAACTTTGAGATTTACAGGACTAATTAGCAAGTCTGATTCCTCGGCAAAAGTAAGAACGATTCTTTCATTAGAAGAATCAAGGATTCCCGAGACAATATCCGTCAATTCATCCTCTCTACTTACAACAATTTTTGTTATTTTTTTATTTACTTCCTCCATCTAAATTTCCTTTATTTGTATCATATACGAATTTTGCTAAAGATGCAGGGGTTATATCAAAGACATTTCTTAAATCTTTGCTACTGTCAGTTATTTGATCTAGTTTCTCTGGTGTAAAGAATTCAATTTTTGGGACAACAGCAAATGGTAAGGCTTTCTTCCAAGGGAATTCAAGCATAACTTCTTTGATCTCGGGGAGCAATGAGCCTCCTCCACAAAGGTAGACCTGAGATGGGAAGGAACTTACATCTTCGCAAGAGGCAAGAGCAACCTTCATTGTCTTCATCCATAATCTTGCTACAGGATATACTATTTTTTGAACTTCTCTTGATAGTTCTTTGTTCAATTCTTTCTTCGAGTATTTGATTTTTCTTTGCTCAGCCACTCTGTATTCGATATTTAGCATTTTGGAAATTTCTTTTGTGAATGTTCTTCCCCCAAACGCAAACATCTTTGTATCGATAATATTTCCCTTCTCTACCACGGCAATATCTGTTGTGCCACCACCGATATCAACAAAGATTGCAGAGAAATCTTTGTTAGAAGAGCCTGCAAAAGCTCTTGCAACAGCAAAAGGTTGAGATACAATCCCTAGTGAATTCATATTTAATTCACTTGATACTTTCTTCAGTGCCTCTACATAGGTTTTAGGTGCAAAGGAAGCATAGTAATTTAGCTTAACATCTCTTCCTTTGTATCCAACAAGTGAATCTACTGGCATTCCCCCTATCTCTAATCCTGTCTTTGTAATATGCAAAATATCAATATCTTCATTCATCAACCCAATCCTCTGTCCTAAATCCTGCTTCCCATTACTCTCAATTTTACTCTCAATCTGGTTAAGAATGTTTCTCTCTTCTTTCTCCGTAACCTCTTTGTCGAAATTCTCTTCTCTTTGATAGTTAATTACTATGGAAACGCCTTGAACATACTCTCCTGCAATTCCCATAACAATGTGTTTTGGATACTCCTCAGGATCTAGCCTGTCGGTAAGAGAGGACATAGTAAGCCTACAGTTTGCTAGAACGGTATCTAAGTTTGTGATGATCCCACTTCTCATTGCGTGCTGTTGCTGTTCTATCCTTGATACCTTCTTAATATTCACACCAAATTTATTCGCACTAAACAGTACCCCTTTAAGAAGTTCAGTTCCAATATCTAGAGCAACAATGTTGTCGGTAGATTGTAAAATCTTTTTCGAAGATTTCTTAAAAAAAGGCAGATTTAACATAGGAGAGTATATCATATTTCACACTTACAACGATATTCTAAATAATTGCGACTAAGATAATCGGCTCTCTTTCGGTTTTTTTGTAGATTAGCTTCCCCAAAGCTTTTTCTAACTCGGCTTTCAACTCTTTCTCATCTAGTTTTTTCTTCGTTCCAAATCCTGACATCCATTCCTTGTGAGTATCAAAGATGCAGTTTGTTAATTCTTTAAGAAGATCCTGAGAGTGTTTGAAGTATATGAATCCTCGAGAGAGAAATCTTGGCTTTCCTAATATCTTTTTGGTATTCTGACTTAGATTTAAAATCACTGTAAAAATACCAAATTCGGATAACTGTTTTCTGTCTTTCAATACCATATCACCAATATCTCCTACTCCTAATCCATCAATCAGTATTGGTTTGGATTCTATCTTTTTCCCTTTCTTCCAATATCTTCCAGTATACTCCCACATCTGTCCATCATCTGTAAGCAGAATATTGTTTGGATTGATTCCCCATCTTTCTAGATTTAGCTTGTTAAAATACCTAAATGTTAGAGAGCCGTGTACAGGCATTACATTCCTTGGCTTAATGAAATCAATCATAGCCTGGATATCCTCCTGATTCCCGTGTCCAGTTGAGTGAATTTTCATATTCACAGTATCTTTTATCAAGTCAGCACCCAGAGCTATCAAGCGATCCGTCATCCTCTCGATTTTGCTAATATTCTCGGGAATTTCGGAAGATGACATAATAACTAGATCACCTTTTTTTATCTTGATTGCTTGATGTTCGTTTAAAGAAATTCTATTCAAAACAGCAAATCTTTCACCTTGGCTACCAGTGCAAAGAATCAGAAGTTTGTTGTCAGGATACTTTTTAATATCTTTGTCTTTTATGAAAATACCATCTTCTGCCTTTATATACCGATTATCTCTTGCAATTTTAATTGCTTGATCAAGGCTTCTTCCTGCAAGTAGCACTTTTCTGTCTGTTTTCTTTGCAATTTCAATCAAAGAGTACAGCCTTGTAATGAGAGAAGAGAATGCTGAAACAATTACTCTACCATTATGTTTTGATATTACATCTTCTAAATTTTCTGATACCATACTTTCCGAAGGCGCCTTCCCGGGAACTGTTGCATTTGTACTTTCTATGAGGGCTAAATCTACTCTCCCTCTAAGTTCCTTTAATTTCTGATAGTCTGACTGAGGTTCATTTGCAGGTTTAACATCGAACTTAAAATCACCTGAGAAGAAAAGATTGCCCATAGGGGATTCGAGAAATATCGAAAATGCATCTGGAATACTATGATTTATGCCGACAAAAGTAGCCTTAAAGTATTTTCCAATGTTGATTTTTGACTTCCTGTCGACACCAAAAATTTTTACTTTTTTGTCCATTTTGTACTCTCTCATTTTCAGTTCTATAAGGGATTTTGCAAAGCCACCCGCATAAATGGGGGGATAATCTAACTCTGGCAATATCCATCGTAGTGCCCCAATATGATCCAAGTGACCGTGAGTGATTAAAATCGCCTTAATATTTTTCTTCTGTTTTACAAGATACCTTGTATTTGGGATTAAATAATCAATCCCATACATCTCTTGGCCTGGAAAAGAGTATCCTGCATCTACCATAACTATTTCATCTTTGTACTGTACGAAATTCGAATTCCTCCCAATCTCTGTAGTACCAGAAAGCGTGCATAGCTTAAGTAATTCTGGCCTATTCTGTTTATTCATATCTGAGCATTATACCATACGAGCTTCTCCTGTGGGGTCAGATCTGGGTCTGACCCCAGATTGCCGGAAGCAGGATGTGGTGGCCCTTTTCGTTTTTGGGGGACAGATCTGTGTCAGACCTGGGTTGGTACAAAGGTATGATTTCTTGGTATAATCGACCGTTTATGGAGAAGGAAATTTCTAAGACATTTGAATCTAATCAGAAGGAGGTTGAGATATATCACCTTTGGGAGGACTCCGGTTTATGTAATCCCGACAGGATGGAGGAGTTTCTTCGAGGAAAACATATTGAGATAGGCTCTCCTTTTACAATCACCTTGCCACCTCCAAATGCTAACGGTACTCCTCACTTAGGCCATATGTGCGGATATGCCTTTCACGATGCAATTGGTAGATTCAACAGGATGACAGGTCATCCTACACTTCTTTTACCAGGTAAAGACCACGCAGGGATTCAAACAGAAACAGTTTTCACCAAACTTCTAGAAGAGCAGGGAAAAAGTAAGCAAGAAATGGGTAGAGAAGAATTCTACAGACAATGTTATGAATTCTGTCTCGAGAATATGAAGAATGCAAGAGAACACGAGCAAAGAATTGGACTCTCTGCAGACTTCTCAAGGGAATTTTTTACCTTAGATCCAAAATTAACCAAAATTGTTTACAAGACTTTCTACAAAATGTTTGAAGATGGATTGGTCTATCGAGATAAAAGAATTGTCAATCAATGCCCAAGTTGTAAAACTGCACTCGCAGATATTGATACCGAACACGAAGAAATGAGAGGGATTTTTGCATACATTGTCTATCCTTTTGTTGAAGAAGAGGATAGAAAGAAAGCAAAAGAGAAGTTTGGATACGAGGGAATAGCGATTGCTACAACAAGACCTGAAACAATGCTTGCAGATACAGCTGTTGCAGTAAACCCTGCAGATAAAAGATACCAAGAATTTGTTGGGAAGAAGGTTTCCCTTCCTCTTGCTAACAGGGAAATCCCAGTTATTGCAGATGAAGATATTGATATTGATCTAGGAACAGGTGCTTTGAAAGTCACTCCAGCACACTCCCCTATTGATTTTGAGATAGGCAGGAAACATAACCTAGATATTGTTAATGTAATCAATGAAGAAGGGAAAATGGAGGGAGAAATTCCAGAGAAATTCAAAGGAATGGAAACAATTGAATGTTCAAAGGCAGTTTGCAAAGAACTAGAGGAACTCGGCTTACTTTTGAAAATTGAGAATATCAAGCACGAGATAGCAATCTGTGAGAGATGCAAAACAGCCATTCAACCAATTATTTCGAATCAATGGTACTTAAATGTGGAATCTTTGGCCAAAAGGGCACTAGAAGAGCTTAAAAAGGGGAATGTAAGAGTTGTCCCATCTGGTCAACAGAAGGCTTTAGAACATTTCTATGAAAACATCCAACCTTGGTGTATTTCAAGACAGCTATGGTGGGGTCAGCGAATTCCAGTTTGGTATAGCGGTGGTAAAAAACTGTATGACTGGTTACAGGAGAATAAAGGAAAAGGAGTTCCTGATTATGAGAAGGAATTTAATACAAAGGCGAATGGTACAGGTAAAATTGCTTTAGGGGAAGAAGAGCCAAAGTCTGAAAATGGAGAAGTTTGGGAGCAGGAAAGTGATGTTTTTGATACTTGGTTTAGCTCTGGTCAGTGGCCATTTACGACCTTAGGGGGTCCAGAAGGAGAAGATTACAAAAAGTACTATCCAACTCAAATGATGATACACGGAAGAGATATTCTTTTCTGGTGGACAGCAAGAATGATTATGTTTGGTCTTTACAGAACAAATGAAGTCCCCTATCCAACATCTTTCTTAACAGGAATAATCCTTGCTAGTGATGGATCTAAGATGTCCAAGTCTAAAGGAAATGGAGTTGAACCTTTGTATATTTTTGATAATTATGGTGCTGATGCTTTGAGAATGTGGTATTACTCTGATGCACTTCCTGGCTCTAATACTCCGTTAAGAGAGGAAAAGATAAAAGGAAACAGGAATTTTGTTACGAAGATTTGGAATGCTAGTAGATTTATCCTTATGAATGTTGATGATTCTGAATTGGAAGCAGTAGGTAATGTAAAGGAGTTTAAAGGGGAAAGAGTAGGTATGACTAAAGAGCATATTAAGAAAGTTAAGAGCTATTTTGGGAAGTATCAATTCAACTTAGGAGCCGAAGCTATCAGAGAATTCTTTTGGCATCAACTGTGCGATATTTGGATTGAAGATATCAAGGCAGAAATTAAAGAAGAGTCAGTGGGAAGTGAAAAAAGAGTTCAAAAACTTGCCGAACTTCTCTATCTCCTAAAGGAAAATCTTAAAATTATGCATCCTTTCGTTCCTTTTGTAACAGAAGCCGTTTGGCAGGAGCTTGTTAAGCTTAATCTTGCAGAAGGATTATTGATGGCAGAACAGATTTAATCTTTCTCTTTTTTTGAGAATAAGTATATAATCCAGCTATGGAAAAGAAGAATCTATACATCACAACTACACTTCCCTATGTTAATGCAGAACCTCATATAGGACACGCTTTAGAGTTTGTACAGGCTGATGCAATAGCAAGGCATTTTAAGCAAAAGCTAGGCAAAAAGAATGTCTTTTTTAATGTTGGCACGGATGAGCACGGACAGAAAATATGGGAGAAGGCAGAAGAAGAAGGCTTACCAGTAGAGGAGTTTGTAGCGAAGTATGCAGAGAGATTCAAAGACTTCTGTAAATTATTCTTTGTAGAGTATGACAACTTTTATAGGACGTCTGAAAAAGGACATCATACTGCAGCAAAGAAATTCTGGGAGAGGTGTAATAAAAATGGAGATATTTACAAAAAGGAGTATTCGGGGAAATACTGTGTTGGCTGTGAGAGATTTATTACAGAAAAGGAGCTTGTTGGTGGCAAGTGTCCGGATCACAACAGTGTTCCTGAAGAGAGAAAAGAAGAAAACTACTTCTTCAAACTTTCTAAGTACAAACAAGAGCTTTTTGATTGGTTGGAGGCAGAGAAAGATGTTTTGAAACCAAAACAAAAGGTCGAAGAATTAAAGAGAATTATTTCAGAAGTTGAAGATATCAGCATCTCTAGACTAAGAGAGAATCTCCCCTGGGGCATAGAGGTTCCGAATGATCCGGAGCAGGTTATGTATGTCTGGTTTGATGCTTTGACTAACTATGTCAATGTTGTTGGCTTTGGAACAGATGAAAAGAAATTGGGAAAATGGTGGCCAGGAATCCAGCTTTTTGGTCCAGATAACTTGAGATTCCAAGCAGTTATATGGCAGAGTATGTTGTTGTCTGCAGGGTTAAAACACACAGCAAGATTGTTAGAACACGGAATGGTACTTGGTCCTGATGCTAGAAAAATGTCTAAAACTTTAGGCAACATTATCTCTCCTTTTGAGCAGGAGAAAAAATATGGTGCAGAAATAGTCAGATTCTATCTTCTCACAGGTATCTCTACCTATGCGGATTCTGCTTACAAAGAAGAAGATCTTGTGCTTATGTATAACTCAAGGCTTGCAAATAATTATGGTAACTTGTTAAACAGAGTAATACATTTGGCTAATAGCAGAGAGGTTAAGATCAATGAGGAAGCAAAGGTAGAAAAAGAATTCAAGAGAAAAGTAGAGGATTATTCTAAACAGATAGAAGAATTTTACGATGATTATGAGATAGCTTTTGCTGGAGGAAAAGTTGATGAACTTGCTGATTGGGGAAACAAATATATCACCGAAAAAGAACCGTGGAGCAAAAACTTGTCAAAAGAAGAGTGTGAGAAGATACTTAATAATCTCAGTTATCTTCTAAAAACTGTTATACAGCACTATCTCCCAATTATTCCTGAAAGTAGCAAAAAAGCAGCTGAAGCATTAGAAAAAAGAGAAAATATTATTCTTTTTAGTAAGATATAGCGATATGCTATACTAAAGTTAGAAAATCAAAACTGCCAATGGCCAAGTCTAAAAAGGAACCAAAATCCATCAATCTATTAGAGCCTGTCTTTTCTCCAGGTGATGCGATATCTAGCGTATATCTATGGTTAACAAATATTGGGAAATATCTGTTAATCGCAGTTGAAATTTTAGTATTGGCAGTATTCTTCTCTCGTTTCATACTGGACAAGAAAAACAATGATTTAACAGAAGATATAAATCAACAAATCACTTTGCTAAATAATGAAACTTGGAAGAAAAATTCAACACTTTACTCTAACTATCAAACTTTGCTAACAGATATTTCTCTCGTTAGAAAAGGGCAAAGAATAAATTCTAGCGTTATTAGTGAAAT
>CAZCCQ010000021.1:0-8616 GCA_964497595.1 uncultured Candidatus Saccharibacteria bacterium
CTTCGTTTTCTCCATATTAGGTAAGGGGGTAGGCTTCTGTACATAACTTGTCTGTTCACTAGTATCAACCACAGTACTACTTTGAGTACTTGCCATAGGAGGTTCTTTTTTTTCTTCCTGTGTAGTATCAACAGGTGTATCAAGCAATTCATTTATACTTTGCTTAAGTTCATCTAATTTTTTCTGATCTACATAGTTCGTAGTTGCCTGAGTATTTGTATCTGAGGGAGTCGGAACAGGAGTGGTAATTACGGGGGAGGTACTAGGTTGACTTTGTGGAGGCGTTGGTGGTGTAGCAGAAGCAGTTCCTTGAGAAAAATCAGGATAATTGAATCGTACAGGAGTATTCGTTGTGTTTTGGGCAGTATCCATATATTAGTTATACCAAAAATTTATTCTTTTGAAACCCTTAGAACTTCTTCTATTGTTGTTATCCCCTCTAAAGCCTTAAGATAACCATCTTGTATCATTGTATACATACCTTCTTCAACCGCTACTTTTTTAATATCATCAGCTGTTACATTCTCCATAATCATTCTGCTAGTTTTGTCTGTGACTGGAAGTACTTCGAAAATACCAATTCTTCCAGAGTATCCTGAGCCTCCACATCTATCACATCCTTTACCTTTGTAAAGATAAATGACAGGTGATCCATCGGCACCCACCTCGGGAGCTTTCATTGCCGAGGGTTTCTCTGGATTTTCTATCTTCTTGGAACCTACAACTCTAGTAAGATACTGAACTAAATCAAAATCCTTCGCTCCTCTCATTGTCTCAACTATATTTCTAATAACCTCTGGAGTTGCTGGATATGCCTCTATACACTCCTCACAAATCTTCCTCGGTAGTCTTTGTGCCGCAACTGTTCTCATTGTAGATGCAAGAAGATACGGTTCTATACCCATATCTAAGAGTCTTGGGATAGCTGCAGCTGCACTATTGGTATGCAAAGCAGAAAGAACTAAGTGTCCTGTCAAGGAAGCTTGTACAGCTAATTGCGCCGTTTCTTCATCTCTGATTTCTCCTACCATAACGATATCAGGGTCTTGTCTAAGAACTGCTCTTAAACCATTTGCAAATGTAAGTCCTACATCAGGGTTAATTTGAACTTGAGTAACTCCAGGGACTCTAATCTCCACAGGATCCTCCAAAGAAATAATATTAACCTTAGGATCATTAACCTTCATCAACGAGCAGGCCAAAGTTCTAGTTTTACCACTACCTGTAGGACCAGTTACAAGAACAATTCCATTTGTGACGCTAAGGGAATCAAGAAAAATCTTGTATGCATTCCCCCGAAGACCTGTCCCTTCAAGAGTAATATTCTGTGTGTCTGACTCTAGCAACCTAATAACAACTTTCTCACTATGAATAGAAGGCATAACAGAGACTCTTAAGTCCACCTTGATATTTCCCAACTTTACTTGGAATCTACCATCTTGAGGTATTCTTTTTTCATCTATTTTTAAATTCGAAAGAATCTTAATCCTAGAAACAATTGCTGCTGCTAAAGATTTCGGCAAAGATAATCTCTCCGTCATAACACCATTTATCCTAAATCTAACTCTAATTCTGGTTTCTAAAGGTTCTATATGGATATCTGAGGATTTAGAAGATACTGCATACTGAAGTATAGAGTTAACAATCCTTGCAATAGGGGCAGAAGCTAAATCTGTCTTAGACAAACTATCTAAACTCACATCACTAGTAATATCTGTAATTGGGACATCAGCATCCTCTAAAGCTTCTGTAACTTCAGAGCTCATCATATCGCCAATTCTTCTGTCAAGAACAAATGAAATGCTATCAGAAGTGGTAATGTATATCTGCATTTTGGTACCATCGGGATATCTCCTTTGAAGAGCTTGGGTAGCTTGAATGTCAAAAGGATCGGCCATAGCTATATTTACAAAACCTTCACCTCTTTCAAACGGAACTGCTTTATATTTAGACAAACTGTCAATCGGTACTTCCGCGATATTACTTTCTGGGACAGAGATTGTTGTTAAGTCAATAAAAGGTATACCAAAAATCTTGGATTTTGCTTGAGCAATATCCAAATCAGAAGCTAATTGAAGCTCTCTAATAATAGTCTCTTCACTTTTGTTACTACGTGTTCTCTCTAAAAGTACCTTTCTTGCGCCTTCATTGTCTATAACATTATTCGCTTGCAGATATTTTAGAAGAGATGTCAGGACAGCCATCTGGGCAGTTGGTTATTTAATACTAGAACCAGTTTATGACAAGTAGAAAAATTAGTCAACAAAAACACCCTAGGTCTGACCCTCCTCTGACCCTCAAAAGAAAAAAGGCTATATTTCTGATGAAGTTTGTACTCGAGGTCTGACACAGGTCTGACCCCAAGAGGATGGGCTGTGTGGTAGAATGAGGTATGACCTATGTGTTTGTTGATAAATATTTGGACAAGGAGAGAACATCTCTCTTGTCCTTTCTCTCTGGCATCTTAGGGAGGAAGATTTCTCTGGAGGAGCTGTTTAGCAACCCAGATATACACAACCTTTTGATAGAGGAAAAAGACAGCATCGGTATTGAGGATGCAAAAAATTTCCAGAGGGAGATGATGTATCGTCCATTTCAAGAAAGCTTCCAGATAGGAATAATCCATAACTCTGAGAAATTAACGATAGAAGCTCAAAATGCACTTCTAAAAACATTAGAAGAAACTTCAAAATTCTCTATCTACATACTTTGCGTGAATAACGAGAGAAATCTCTTACCAACAATTAGGTCTCGTGCAAGAATCATATACAACAACTCTCTTGATAAAGAAATCCCGGAGATAACTACTGTATTAGAAGAAGATTTGCTGACTAAATTTGAAATGATAGAAGATGCCTACGGAAAGAAAGAATCCGCTATTGATTTCATAAATTCAGTTGAGGAAGTGTTGAGAGCAAAATTTGAAATAAATATAAAAAATGGTAACATAGATGGCTCGAAGAGAGATTTAGAATCTCTAAGAATTGTTCAAAAAAGTAGAGATCGAATTGTTGCAAATTGTAATCGTAGATTGACTTTAGAATCTATGATTATACAGTTAGAAACTTAACATTTAGGAGTAAAAACGATAGAATAGAGATACCAGAGCTGCCTTTTAATTTACAGATACTAAGGAACTATTATGGCAAAAACTTCTGATTACGGAGCAGGAAATATTCAGGTGTTAAAAGGGCTTGAAGCTATCAGAAAAAGACCAGCTATGTATATCGGTTCTACTGATGCACAAGGTCTTAACCATATCTTTACAGAGATTTTGGATAACTCTGTGGATGAAGCAATCGCGGGATACTGTACTCATATTTGGGTGACGATGAATAAGGATGGTTCCTTGACTGTAAAAGATAATGGTAGAGGAATACCTGTTGATATTCACCCTGAAACCAAAGTCTCTACACTAGAAACAGTTATGACAAACCTTCACGCAGGAGGTAAGTTTGAACAGGGTGCATACAAAGTATCCGGAGGTCTCCACGGAGTAGGAATGAAATGTACAAATGCTCTCTCCGAATGGATGGTAACAACAGTAAGAAGAGATGACGGAATCTATCAACAGAGGTATGCAAGAGGTATCCCTACTGCGCCTGTTGAGAAAATAGGTGAGAGTAAGGAAACAGGTACAGAGCATACATTCTTACCTGATGACCAGATCTTTAGCACTGTAAATTTTGATTTTGAATCTATTGTAAAAAAATGTAGACAGCACGCTTACTTAACTGCTGGTTTAAGAATTTCTGTTATTGACAACAGCGAAGGAAAAAACAAACAGTATGATTTGTACTTTGAAGATGGCATAAAGTCATATGTCCAATTCCTCAATATCGACATGAAAGTAATAGGTGAGGAACCCTTCTATATGAACAAACAAGAAGGAGATGTAATAGTAGAAGTATCTCTTCAATATACAGATGATATGGATGAGGATGTTAGATGCTACACAAATAACATCATCAACCCAGAAGGAGGTACACACTTAGCAGGATTTAGGACAGCTATTACTAGCGCCATAAATACATATGCACAAAAAGCAGAACTATTAAAAGGATTGAGTGGAACATTAAGTGGAGATGATGTAAGAGAAGGACTCACAGCAATCATCTCAGTCAAAGTTCCGAACCCACAATTTGAAGGTCAGACAAAAATTAAACTTAACAATCCAGAGGTAAAAGGAATCGTAGGAAAAGTAGTAAGAGATGAATTACTTACATATTTCGAAGAGAACCCACAAAATGCCAAAAACATCATAGGGAAGGCAGTTCTAGCAAACAAAGCAAAGGCAGCTGCCAAAGCAGCAAGAGATGCAGTTATTAGAAAGAGTGCTTTGGAATCGACGACTTTACCGGGTAAACTTGCTGACTGCACAAGCAAAGATCCCGCAGAAAGTGAATTATTCATAGTTGAGGGAAACTCTGCAGGAGGCTCAGCAAAACAGGGTAGGGACAGGCATACACAGGCAATTCTTCCATTAAGAGGTAAGATCATCAATACACATAAATATCGTGTTGACAGAGTATTAGAGAACAGTGAATTCAATGATATAACTACTGCATTGGGGGTAGGAATTGGGGATACTTTAGATATTTCCAAACTCAGATATCACAAGATCATAATAATGAGTGATGCTGATGTAGACGGATTGCATATCACAACTTTAGTATTAACACTACTATTTAGATTCTTCAAACCTCTCATAGAGCAAGGCTATGTATATGTAGCACAACCACCTTTGCACAAGGTTGAGATAGGAAAGAAAAAATACTACTTCTTAAATGACAAAGAGAAAGATGAATTTGTAAAAAAGGCGAAGCAAGCAGGGAAAACGCCCGTTGCAAACAGATTTAAAGGTTTAGGAGAGATGAATCCTGAGCAATTAAGAGAAACAACTATGGACAAAGAAAATAGGGTATTAAAGCAGGTACATATAGAAGATGGAGAAGAGGCAGAAAAGATATTTGAGATGTTAATGGGAAATGAAGTCCCACCAAGGAGAAGATTTATTCAAACTTATGCAACTAGAGCTAATTTAGATATTTAAATTTATCTGTTACAAAAATGGACTTTTCAGAAAGTTTAGAACCAAGACCAAGTGTGGATAGAGAAAGATTCGAAGCATTAAATATGCAAAGATATCTAGGAAGCGCAGATGCACAAATGCATACAGATGCGATATCTAGAATAGTGAAAAAAGACAATGGAGAAGTTCTCAAGAAAATAGAGAAATATTTACCCAAGAGCAAATTCTCCGAGGATGATACCGTTATGATGAGATTAGGAGAGAAACAAAGAGATATCAAAATTACATACAACAGAGATCCTGAAGAAAAAAACAGTCAAAAGAGATACTTTGAAGTATTTAAAAAAGAAGGAAATGGATTGTACGAAAATTTGACGGAAGGGAGAATTCCAGTAGATGTAAGTACCGATATGAGCCAAGAAACAGCAGTAGCCTTAGATGAGATATTAGCTGAAACTGAGATGAAAAAAGAAGAGATAAGATCACAAATTACAAGAAGTTCCTACTAAAGATATGGATGATGATATAAAGACCACACAAGAAAATACGGAAGAATTAGAGCAGGAGACTACTTTTAAACCAGGAGAGGTTAGCTATCGCTCGATTGTAGATGAAATGAAAGGGAACTACCTTGACTATTCTATGTCTGTAATTGTTTCAAGAGCACTACCCGAAATTAAAGACGGTCTAAAACCTTCACAGAGAAGAATACTCGTGGCTATAAATGATTTAGGGTTAACACCTTCTTCACATTACAGAAAGTGCGCAAAAATCGCAGGAGACACATCTGGTAACTATCACCCTCACGGAGAGGCTGTTGTCTATCCTACTTTAGTAAAAATGGCTCAAGATTTCTCAACAAGATATCCATTAGTAGATGGTCAGGGAAACTTCGGGTCCATAGATGGAGATGAACCAGCAGCAATGAGATACACAGAGGCAAGAATGGGTAAGATTACCCCAGAGCTTCTAAAAGATTTAGGAAAGGGAACAGTAACATTCGTTCCTAATTATGATGGAACAAGACTAGAACCAACCGTACTTCCTGCAGGATTCCCCAATATTCTAGCAAATGGGGGCGATGGTATCGCTGTTGGAATGGCAACAAAAATACCTCCCTTCAATCTAACAGAACTCATAGAGGCACTACAAAAGATGATTTCAATGGAGAACAAGTGGGTAGGTAACGCAGTATACAACGAACTAAGAAAAGCAAAAGAAGCAAAAGAAAGAATACCACAACTACTCAATTCACAACCAACGGACTACTTAGAAAATTATGTTGATACAAAGAATATCGATTTTGTAAAAGATATTGAAAAAATAAAGGAAGAGATCAGTGAGAAAGGTAATGTCCTATACCCTGATTTCAAGTCTGATATTACACCAGAGGAGTTAATGGAAATAGTGCCAGGACCTGATTTCCCAACGGGAGCCACAATCTACGATCAACAAGAAATACTAAATGTACTGGCAACAGGTAGAGGCAGAGTCATACAAAGAGCAAAAGCATCTATTGCAGAAGGAAAAGGAAATAGATATCAAATAGTCATCTCGGAAATACCTTTCCAAGTAAATAAATCTCATATGATTGAGAAAATTGCCGATCTTGTAAAAGAGAAGCGAATTAAGGGAATAGCTGACATCACAGATGAGTCAAATATCGAAGGAATGAGAGTTGTAATACTTCTCAAAAGAGATGCACAACCAAAAGCTGTATTAAACAAACTCTTCAAATATACCGAAATGCAAAAAGTCTTCAATGCAAATATGATTGCACTTGTAGACCAAGAACCTAAGACTTTACCACTCAAGAGAATTTTAGAACTATTCATCTCATTTAGACTTACAGTAACAATCAGAAGAGTCGAGTTCGACCTAGCTGCATCTAGATTTAGAGCTCATATTCTTGAAGGACTACTTAAAGCATTAGATATGCTAGATGAAGTTATTTCAACAATTAGACAATCAAAAACACAAGAAACGGCCAAAACAAACTTAATGGATAAATTTGATTTTACAGAAGTACAAGCGCAAGCAATCCTAGATATGCAGTTAAGAAGACTTGCAGCTCTTGAAAGAATGAAATTACAAAATGAATACAAAGAGTTGGAAGCAAAGATAAAGGAATACAACGAGATCTTGGGAGATCAAAGTAAAATATTAGAAGTTGTCAAAGCAGATCTCGAGGCTATTAAAGAAAAATACGGTGATGAAAGAAGATCAAAAATCATAAAAGGTAAAATAAATGAAATATCCGAAGAAGATATGGTCGCATCAGAGGACACTTTAGTAACAATTACACACTCTGGATACATTAAGAGACTAAGTCCCAACACATACAAATCACAACACAGGGGAGGAAAGGGTGTATCAGGTGGAGACACAAAAGAGGGAGATTTCGTAGAACACGCATTCTTATGCAATACTCACGATGAGCTATTACTCTTTACAAATAAAGGAAAGGTATTCAATTTGAGAATCTTCGAAATACCTGATTTGGGAAGAACAGCTAAGGGTTTACCTCTAGTGAATTTAATACAGTTAGAACCAGAGGAGATTGTTACTTCAGTACTAACAAGGAATCCCAAAGGCTCTGTCGCAGAAGGTACAAAAAATGAAGACGAGGCTAAAGTAGCAACGAAAGAATACAAGTATTTCTTAATGGCTACAGAAAAAGGAATAGTAAAGAAAACAGCACTATCTGAATTTTCAAAAATTAGATCTAATGGCTTGACTGCAATCAAATTAGAGGATAGCGATCAATTAACTTGGGTAAAGGCAACAACAGGAAATGATGAAGCCATATTGATAACTAGTGAGGGAAAGTCTGTTCGATTTAAAGAAACAGATGTCAGACCAATGGGTAGAAGCACAAGAGGAGTAACAGGAATTAGGTTCAGGAGCAAAACTGACAGTGTCGTTGGTATGGGAATTGTAGACAATAACGAGCAAAAACTACTTACCTTATCAGAGTATGGATACGGCAAGATGTCAGTATTAAAAGAGTATACTACTCAAAAAAGAGCTGGTACCGGTATTTTTACATTTAGAGTCACATCAAAAACAGGGAAAATTGCCTGTGCAAGGATATTAAAGAAAGATGATGAAGAAATTGTAGTAATTTCTCAAAAATCTAAAGTCATCAGAGCAGATCTTAAAGCTGTGCCGACACTAGGAAGACAAACATCTGGAGTAAAAATTATGAATATCAATGAGGGAGATAGTGTTGCAACAGTAGCACTTCTTTAATCATAATCAATTCTTACAATATTGAAATCTCTGTAATATTCATCTCCTGACAATGCTACTATATTCTTGGCCATTTCATCATAAGTCATATTATCTGTCTGTTTTTTCTTAGATAGTTTTAAAAGCTTTTTCTCCATCTTCAGAAATCGTTTGTCATACGTCTCCAATTTAGTGGAAAGAAGGTTTGATATTATCATTAAATCTTCTTTTGAAAGTATCATATTCTTGACCACTAAATTTATATATCTCCATCATAACCGATTTAAAATATACTTCATCACCTAGAGAAGGATATATGAAGCTCATATAAGATATACTATTGAACTTCCGTT
>CAZCCQ010000022.1:0-8558 GCA_964497595.1 uncultured Candidatus Saccharibacteria bacterium
TAGAATGGTACTTAAATCCAAGACAAATTCAGATAGTAGACTACCTTGCATTAAATCAAAAAATAACAAGAAGTAATCTTACAAAAATGATGGGTGTCTCCTTTATGACCTCATACAGAGATCTACAAAATATGTTAGAGAAAGGATATATAACTCAAAAAGGAAGAGGAAGAGGGACATTCTATGTCCTAAGCAAAAAGATGTTAGAGAAAGAAGATGAATTGATTGAGGAAATTGAATAATTACAACAAAATTGTTAATATACCAACTATGGATCACTCAGAAAAATACAATGTAGTAATTGGATTGGAGATACATATCCAGACAAAAACCAAATCGAAGATGTTCTGTTCCTGCCCTACCGGATATTTTCAGAAAGAACCTAACACACAGGTCTGCCCTGTATGTTTAGGACTACCCGGTGCTCTTCCTGTACCTAACAAAAGAGCAATAGAGCTATGTATTTTAATGGGGCTAGGGACTAATTGTAGTATAAATAATGAGGTTTACTTTGACCGAAAACATTACTTTTACCCCGACTTACCCAAAGGGTATCAGATTAGTCAGTACAAAAAACCAATATGTTCAAATGGACATATTTTGCTACCAAGCGGACAGAAGGTAGAGATAGAGAGAATTCACCAAGAGGAAGATGTTGCGAAATCGACTCATCATACGGAGAAAGCCACAGGTAAAGAGTATACCTTGATTGATTACAATAAGTCTGGTATAGCGTTAATTGAAATAGTTACTAAGCCTTGTATAAGGAGTGCAAAAGATGCAAAAGACTTTGCTACGAAGATAAGACAAATTGCTAGATATCTAGGTGTATCTGATGCAGATATGGAGAAAGGACAGATGAGGTGTGAGCCAAATATTTCTGTACAGGAGAAAGGGAAATGGAAGTACGAGGATGGGAAAATTCTTCCTGTCGGAGATTACACGTTAAATCCTAAGGTTGAAATAAAGAATATTGGCTCAATTACTGCAGTTGAGAAATCCATAGATTATGAAGTTGATAGACTGGTAAAAGAGATTGAGGAAGATAAGAAGATTAAACAGCAAACAAGAGGATGGAATGCAGATAAGGGGATTACAGAATTCCAAAGAAGTAAGGAAACTGCCGATGATTACAGATATATGCCTGAGCCTGACATTCCTGTAATAGATATTACAAAAGAAGATATTGAGAGGATTACTAAAGAGTTAGTAGAACTTCCCAATGCAAAGATAGAGAGATACACAACAAAGTGGAATATATCTCAATACGCTGCCGAGGTTATATCCGCAGATAGAGATAGTGCTGAATACTTTGAGAAATTACAGAAGACCTTAGCAAAATCAATGAAAGATGAAGACTCTGCGAAAGAGGCATCTAACTGGATAATAGGACCACTTTATGCTATTGCAAACAAGAAAGGAAAAGGATTTACCGAGTTAGGTATCAATGAAGATGATCTCGCGAAACTAATAACTGCATTTAAGAAAGGTCTATTTACTAAGAATAAAGCTGAGGAATTATTGAATGAAAGTATAGAGAAAGGTATAAATGTTTCTGAGGAGATTAAGAGTCTAAAGAGTACAAAAGATTCTGTTGGTAGTTTAGTTGATATCGTTAAACAGGTTATTACCGAGAATACACAGGCTGTTGAGGATTACAAAGGTGGAAAAGAGACAAGTATTGGTTTTCTTGTTGGTAAAGTTATGCAAATTACAAAAGGCACTGCAAATCCTAATGAGGTTAAAAATACTTTAAAAGAAGAATTAAAGAAATGAAAATAAATGTAAAACACATTGCTGATCTATCTAGAATATCTCTCACCAAAAAAGAGCTTGAGAAATTCACCCCTCAGATGGAGAGTATTCTAGAGTCAGTATCAGTATTACAAGAGGTAGATACCACTAATGTTGAGGCTATGAAAGGACACATACCTCTTAGCAAAATACGAGAGGATATACCTCAAAAAGGCTTATCACAAGAAGATGTTTTGAAAAATGCAAAATATACAGAAAGTGGATGTATAAAGGTATACGGTGAGGTATTTGGAGCAGGAGAAGAAAGCTAGTATTAAGTTATACACTATCAAAAATCCCATATATTTAGTAAAATACTTCTACGCCGAGGTGGTGAAACTGGCAGACACGTATGCCTTAGGAGCATATGGGGTAAAACCCTTGGAGGTTCGAGTCCTCTCCTCGGCAGGATAAATATGATAGAATACTACCTATGTTAAAGAAAATAATAAGACCGTTTCAAGATGTATTACTAGAAAGAAAGCTATGTGTAGGATGTACAGCACCACTCTCTAGAGCTAGGAAACTAGGCAACCTTTCTGACAATAGGATAATGGTAGAATGTAAATGTAAAAGGAGATATGTGTATGAGAAGGAATTAGCTGCATTCAAAAGAGCTACCTTTGCAGAAGAGCAACAAATCCTAAGTATGATAGCTAAAGGACAAGTATAGTAAACTTCACAAAACCCTACAATTATTGTAAAATCTCCGCAGTTGTGCCGCTATCGTCTAGTGGACTAGGACAACAGGTTTTCATCCTGTAAACCGGGGTTCGATTCCCCGTAGCGGTATATTATTTAATCTGCCTAAATCAATGTACGAACCAACAGAAACCGTAGAAACTACACAAATAGAAAAAATGTCATCAGTCTTCTCATCAGTAGGACAATTCATACTCTCATTTTTAGAAACAATTGTAGTTGCATTAGTAATATCGGTCGTTCTCTATCTTTTCATAATGACACCACACGAAGTATTAGGAAACTCAATGCATCCAACATACAAAAATGGAGAAATGTTAATGGCGAACAAACTACTCTACAGATTTAGCAAACCACAAAGAGGCGATGTAATTATATTCAAATACTCAGAAACCCAAGACTTCATAAAAAGAATTATTGGACTACCTGGAGACAAAGTTATGCTAAAAGATGGAAAGATACATATAAATGGAACAATGTTAGATGAGTCTAACTATCTAAATAGCAGTATATATACAAATGGTGGAGATTATCTAAAAGAAGGAGAAACTGTGACACTCCCTGAAGATAAATATTTTGTATGTGGAGACAACAGGCCACATAGTTCTGACTCAAGAGTATTTGGACCAATAGAATCATCAAGAATCAAAGGAAAAGCTTGGATCGTTTACTATCCATTTAACCAATTTAGGATAGTAAAACACGAAAAATACAACGGAGTATAGATATATGGTGTGAAACGTGTTAAGCTAGAATATGAAAATTTTCGTAGTTGCAAATCAAAAAGGTGGTGTTGGGAAAACAACAACTGTTATGAATCTTGGCTCTGCATTAGCATTAAGGAAGAAAAAGGTTTTACTGGTTGATCTTGATCCTCAATCAAATCTATCCTCTGGCTTAGGTTTCACTCAACAATTTGATAAACAAAGTTGGAATTCTGCAGATGAAGCTCCATACAAAAGTATATACGATGTACTAGTTGGTGGCGAGAAAATATCTTCGGTATTCGTCACCACATCTACACCAAACCTATTCCTCGTCCCCTCCCATCTCTCTCTAGCTGGAGCAGAAATAGAAATGGTAAATATGATAACAAGAGAGACATTACTAAAAAAAGCCATAGAGGATATGACAGAGAAGTTTGATTACGTGATAATTGATTGTCCTCCATCTCTAGGACTCCTCACCATCAATGCCCTGAGTGCATCAGAAAAGCTTCTAATCCCCATACAGTGTGAATACTTCGCTTTAGAGGGCCTAGGCCAGCTCATAGAGACAACAAAACTTATAAAAGGGGTAAACCCTAACCTCAAAATAGGAGGAGTTATACTCACAATGTATGACAGCAGAACAAAACTTTCGGAAAGTGTGGTTAAAGATGTAAAAGAATTCTTCAAAGAAACAGCATTTGATTCCATAGTACCTAGAAATGTAAGGCTCTCTGAGGCTCCATCTCACGGTAAAACCATATTTCAGTATGATGACAAATCTACAGGAGCAAGAGCATACAAAAAATTAGCTGGAGAGTTTATTAAAAGATTTGATGATTAAATTAACATAATAACAATATGAAAGAAACAGAAAGATTAGGAAAAGGATTAGCTGCACTCATTAGCTCTAATCAAATTGACAACTCCTCTAGCTCTTTTGTCTTAGATTTTGATATTAGCAAAATAGATCCTAATCCATACCAACCTAGGATGCATATTGAGCCAAAGGAGTTGATACAAATAGCCGATTCCATAAGGGAACACGGAGTTATACAACCACTCATTATAACTAAGAAAAAAAATGATGAGGGATACTATCTAATTGCAGGAGAAAGGAGACTACGAGCATCTCAACTGGCGGGTCTTAAAACTATACCTGTTGTAATAAAAGATAGTTCACCACAAGAAATGCTTGAAATTGCAATAGTTGAGAACGTACAGAGAAAAGACCTAAACCCTATGGAGGAGGCAAGTGCATACAAACAGATGCAAGATGAATTTGGACTATCACACGAAGAAATAGCTAAGAAAGTAGGTTTAAGCAGGGTTGCCATTACTAACAAAATGAGACTATTAACAATTCCTGAGCAAGTGAAAGAAGAGATATTGAACAACAAAATTACAGAGGGACACGCACGGGCCTTACTAGGAATTAAAGATGAGACTTCTTTAATAGCTGCTGCTGATTTAGTCATTAAAAGAGGTATGAGTGTAAGAGAAACAGAGGCTTTAGTTAGAAAGATATCATTTGGGAAAGGTAGTACCACAAGGATATGGAAAACAACAGATAATGAAACTAACAAATTCTCAGATATGTTAAGCAAGAAGTTGGGCTATACTGCACATATTACAAAGATGACAAAGGGCGGGAAAGTAATTATCCGATATAATACTACTGATGAGTTAAAAGATTTGATGGGAAAACTTCTTT
This sequence comes from uncultured Candidatus Saccharibacteria bacterium, assembly GCA_964497595.1. GTDB lineage: Bacteria > Patescibacteriota > Dojkabacteria > SC72 > SC72 > UBA5232. The sequence goes on from CAZCCQ010000022.1 coordinate 4,918, forward strand.
AATTACTAGAGACTTCCTGTCTTAACTTCTCATATACAAGAACTGCCGCTGTTGCACTAACATTTAATGAGCCAATACCTTCACGCATAGGGATAGATATTGCACCATCAACCCTCTCCAAAATACCTGATGAGATACCTACATCCTCAGCTCCAACAACTAATGCTATTGCACCTCGAAGATCTTTTTCAAAGTAGTTTTCACCCTCCATATGCACAGCATATGTCTTAATGTCATTCTCCTTTAATGTTTTTAATGCAGCAAATAAGTTCATTTCTACTAATGGAATTCTCTCTGCAGCCCCCATCGAGATTCTAATAGTCTCATCTGATATTAAACTTTTCTCTTGTGGATTAACAATTATTCCATTTACTCCTGCACCAAAAGCAGTTCTCATTATTGCAGCAATATTTTGAGAGTATTTCAGATTATCTAAAATGAGAAAGAACGGTTGTTTCTTCTCTCGGTATATTGCATCTAATAATTCATTTAAATTCCAGTCATTCTGAGAATACATAGTAGCAACAATGCTTTCAGTCGAAGAAGACCTCAATCTCCTTGTAATCGCTTTTCTAGAGACCTTAATAATGGGAATACCCCTCTGACCTGCTAATTGGAAAATTTCTTTGCTTTTCTCATCTTTAAAAGCATTACTTACCGCATATATCTTGTCAAATTCTCGCCCTTCTTTCAAAAGCTCAAGCAGAGCATTCTTACTTTCTATTTGTATAAATTTGGATTTTGCCATAGTCGTATGACTATTCTATCACATCGACGAAAAATCTCCCTCTCTTAAAACCACTCATTCTTCTAAACTTTACTGTACCATCAATTTTCGCGTGTATAGTATGCGTTTTTCCTATATATGTATTATTGCCGGGATGATATACCGAACCTTTTTGCTTAACAATAATATTACCAGCATTCACTTTCTCACCAGCATATCTCTTAATACCTAGCCTCTTACCAGCTACATTGCCGTGATTTGATGTTGTACTGCCTGCCGCAACGTGTGCCATTGGTTATTTCTATCAAGTTATATATACTAAGATCTCTCTAGTATGAAAATGTTCGGGTAATAATACTATTTTTTCGACTTCACTTCAAGTCCCCTATTTACAAACACAAAAATGATATATTCTAACTTCGCTCAAGGATATATATATTCCTCTCGATTATACTGTTGCTCCTAAACCACTTCAGTTCCTTACTTCCAGAATATTCCCTATTCTTAACTATCCATCTTTTTCCAACTAATTCTCTAATTCCTACTGTCATCCAACCTCTATCTGTTTTGTATGAGGGAATTATCATAACAACCATAATTCCTCTTTTTTCTAATTTGCTATCAATAAGGTCAAAAAGTTTCGTATAGAGCCTTTTGACATCTGTAAGTAGTTCGTTACCTCTAAATTCAGATACGGCTTTCTTTTGCGGTGGTCCCATATACGGCTCACATACGATTGCAGAGATGTCCGTATTTTTAAGCTTTCTCACAATATCTTCATCTGGTTTTGTAGCATCAAAAAGAAAGGTTTCATACAAAGTATCCGTTATATATCCATTTTCATAAAGCCATTTAGTATTTCTGTCCGTATCCTCAACTGCTTTAATATCAATATCTGAAGCTAAGAAATTAAATCCCAAAACCGCCGCTTCCATAGGTATTGTGCCTGATCCACAGAATGGATCCCAAATGGTTCCTGTTTGTAGTCCAGTAAAATTCACCATCATTCTAGCTAGTTTTGGTGGTAACATACCCATTTCGACATTTACACCTGGTTTCTTGATATCCCTACTTACAAAACCCTGTAAATCCTGTACCAAAAGCGTCTGAGCATACAGCTCTTGACCCTTATTTCTAACTATCAAAAGCTCAAAACCCTTCTCCAAAATCCCATTTCTCAATATCTGTGCTGCATTTAATGAATACTCTCTCCTCATAGGAAGAACAAATCTCGAAGATATTCCATTTTCTTTCAACTGTCTCTTTATGCTATTCCCTAATTTCTTTAGAAACAAACTGTCTTCTTTCCTCCATTCTCCTAGAATACTAATTCCAAAAGTAATTTTTCTCTCATCCTGAGAATACGGTGCAAAATTATCAATATTTTCTAAAACTGAAGCTAGACGAACAGATCCCCCAAGCCTTTTGAAGATATTTTTAATGGTGATTTCTGTTAACCTAGAATGTTTTACTAAAAATATCCCATCACCGTATCTCGTTACACACTCTTTACCAAAATTGAAAGATTTGAGTACAGAAAGCAACTCAGTATATGATAATTCAGGAAATGTTCCTGCTTCGAACAAATATTGTATGGACATCGCTATATACTTTTAACAATTACTCTTGTAATGCTTGGCCTAAAACCGTAGTTTTTCCTATGTCTTGATTTTGATTTGAAGACAAACCCTTCTATCTTCTCACCTTTTTTCTGAGAGGTTATTTCCAGCTTAACAACAGCTCCGTCTATATAAGGTTTGCCTATTGTTGCGGTTTTACCATCAGACACCATCAAAACTTCTTTAACATCGAGTTTGTCTCCTTTTTTGCCTTCAAGTTTGTTTACTTCGTATTCCTTACCTGCATAGACTTTCAACTGTACCCCAGATAACTGGATAATTGCAAAAGATTCGGTGCTCTTCTTAGCTTCTTTACTTGGAACAGACTTAGAAACCGTCTTACTTGGTTTCTTCTCAATTTTTTTTACTACCTTTTTAGTAGTAGCTTTCTTTTTCGTTTTACTATCTGTCGTTTTCACCATAGGAAAGAATTCTAAAGTAATATCAAGAAAAAGTCAATCTCTCATCCTCCTATTTGGGGTCAGACCTGCCTCAGACCCTCAACCTTAAAAACTCCCCTGTTTTCGGCTTCTTTGTTTAGAGGGTCAGACCTAGATCTGACCCCAAGTGTAAGAAAAAAAATTAATCTTCGTAGACATCGATAATCTCTGCCTTCTCTGTTTTTACTTTTGTACGAAGCCTTAGACTTATGTTATGTACTAAGCCTAGACAAACGAGTGTCATCACGGTAATGGTACCACCAGCACTCATCAAGGGCAGAGGGATACCAGTAGCAGGTATTCCACCTGTATTTGTTCCAATATTGATAAATACTTCGAAGAGGATTTTAACTCCGACCCCTATAGATATTAGAGAAAACATTGTATCATTGCTGTTTACAGCGGTTAGGAATGCGACGGTTATTAGCACTCCATATAGTGCTATTACAAAGAGGCTTCCTATTAGCCCAAATTCCTCTGCATACGATGCGAATATGAAATCTGTTCGAAACTCAGGTAGAAAATTTCTTTTACTTTGTGTGCCATTTCCAAAACCTTTACCAAATATCTTCCCTGATCCTATCGCTATCTTTGATTGATTAACATTAAGAAGTATGTCTTTATTACTTTCTTCAGGATTTACAAAGGCAACTATTCTATCCCTTTGATAATCTTTTAACAGGCTATGCCAAGTTGCACCAGACAGAAATCCTACTGACAAAGCCACTACTGTTGTGACTGCTATGAAGAGTTTCCAATTTTCTCTGGTATAGAAGCCTAGAGTACCAATTACTGTTGCTGGTAGAAGTAGTAGGTACCAGTAATTATTTCCTGTGATAGAGGAGATTAAAAACG
>CAZCCQ010000023.1:0-8483 GCA_964497595.1 uncultured Candidatus Saccharibacteria bacterium
TTTGTGGTTAATGACAGTTGTGTTTGTTCTAACTTTTGGATTAAATTTGATTCCTTTACTAAATCCAGAGTACCAATATACAGTGTTCTCATACAATTTTCCTAAAATAGTAAGTTATGTGCTTTCTGTAGTTACCCTCTTTAATATTCCGATTGTAATATTTAGAAGAAAGATTACCCCAGTACCAAAGAATTGGAAGTGGTGGAGACATATTCTAGATTTTCTTGAGACATTCTTGGTCTCGGTGAATATGTTAACTTTCTCCTTTATCCCTTATGTACAAGCCATAACAGAGATGATGTTGGGTTTAGGCAAGTTTAGAAGAAATTTCTATGTGACGCAGAAATACAGAAAGAAAGAGTAGCCCATTCATTTAGAATTCATTTTAACTATTTAAAATATTCCATATAATTTTAGTGGATTATTTTAACTATGAAAAAGGTTTTTCTTCTTCTCTTCTTTTTTTCTTTTCTCTCACCTGTTTGTGCTGATAGATTCTCGGAAAAAGGAGATAATTCTATGAATACTTTTTTCCAAACGATTTCATATAGTATAGATGAGTCTTCACTTCCTGCTTCTGCAGAGAAGGAAAATTCTGTAATATACAATGGTAATGATGTGGTTGGTAATAGGAGCACTTCATTTATCAGCAGTAATGATATTTTGACTCTTACTCAACCATTCCATATGTTTAGAAAAGGCACTTTAGGAACTTTTGTGTCAGTTCCACCATATACGAAGATAGATATAGCATACTATTATGTAAACAGAACAGGCCATTCTGTTAATATCAGAGAAATTCTAGTTCCTTTTTCTCTTTCAGCAAGGGGGAGTGGGGATATCAGTAGAATAGCTAAACTGGAGACATCTTCTTTGGATTGGAAAGGAATTAGTTTTTTTAAGAATAATTCTCGTCTAGTAAGAAATGCTTTGTTTGGAAGCTATGTTGGTTTAGGAGTAGTGCAGTCTACGACTTTAGACAAGAAGATTTTAGATTCTCTTACGGTCCAGAATCCAATAGAGTTGGATGTTAATTCTGTGACTTTAGAAACAGGAAAATTGAAAGTAGCTTTTACTTTAGGGAATAGTAGTGGCGTAGCTCAAAAATCTCTTACTATCAAATTCGGAGATTTAACAGAAGAAGTAGATTTAAATGTTGGTGAGAAAAAAGAATTTCTTTACGAGCTTTTAGATGACGGAGAAACTCTTGATTGGGGATATATTAAGGTAACAAATAATCAGTCAGATAAGGAGTGTTCTGTTTTTGGTACAGCTGAGAATATGTGGTTTAATGATGATTCTCCAACAGTGTATGCTTTAAGGGAGGATGGAGGTTGGGCACACGGTTCATATGTAAAGCCTGATGTGGAGAGTTTTTGTATTACTCGTATCCCATATAGTATGACTTCAGGGAGAATTACAGTTCAAAGGAGTGCAGATGAAGGAAGTCTTGTTAACGATGGCTCAACTGTACAGGTAGATTCGGAGGTGTTAGGAATATCCCACAGCAACTTTGTCTTACCCAAAACAGCTAAAGTAAATTACGGAATATATCTTTCTATTCTTGTTGTTGGTATATATCTTTGGTATTCTGTTAAAAGATGTATTAAATATGGAAAAGAAGATATTTTTACCAAATTATGTTCAGAAGGTTGCAAGAATTCTTCTTAAGGAAGGCTATCAATGCTATCTAGTAGGTGGAGCAGTAAGGGATATTGTTCTTGGGAAGAAACCTCACGATTACGATTTGGCAACAGATGCTTTACCCGATGAGATGTTAAATATGTTTCCTAAGTCTGTTTCTACAGGGGCGAAGTTTGGTACTGTGATAGTTCTTGTACAAGATGAGAATGGTGAGACATTTGAAGTAGAAGTAACCACTTTTAGGAGTGAGGCTGGATATGTGGATGGAAGATGGCCATCTAGCGTGAAATTTGTTGACGAGATTGACCAAGATTTAGGAAGGAGGGATTTTACGATTAACGCAATGGCGTGTGATTTGTCAAAAATAGATTTGGATGATGGTTTGGAGGAGAAGTTAGTAGATATCTATGATCCTTTTGGAGGGGTAGATGATATCCGAGGTAGGTTAATTAGAGCAGTTGGTACTCCTTTGGAAAGATTCAAGGAGGATGGGTTAAGAGCATTTAAGGCTTGTCGTTTGGCAGCACAGCTTGGTTTTAGTATTGAGGAAGATACTTTAGAGGCTATCAAAAATTCTCTTTCTGTTGCTGCATTGGTGTCTATGGAGAGAGTGAGAGACGAATTTATGAAAATGCTTTTGAATTCTCCAAAGCCTTCTGTTGGGATAGAGTTAATGAGAGAGACAGGGCTTCTTCAGATATTTATGCCGGAGGTTACAGAGGGATTTGGTGTAGAGCAAAAGTTATTTCATAAAGATGATGTGTATTGGCATTCTTTGAGAACTTGTGATGTTGCGAATGATTCGGTAAAGCTAGCTGCGCTCTTTCACGATATTGCAAAACCGAGGACAGATATGGGGAATGGGCATTTTTACGGGCACGACAGGATGGGGGCAGATATGGCAGAGAAGATTATGAAAAGAATGAAATTTCCTTCTAGCGAGATAGAGAGAACGAAGAAATTGATTTTGAATCATATGTTTTACTATCCGCATATATCTGAGGAGATGAGTGAGAAGGAGAGGGAGAATATTGAGATGCATAGGTGGTCTGATTCTGCTGTTAGAAGATTTATACAGAGGGTAGGCGAAGAGAATATTGACGATTTGTTTAAGTTGAGAATGGCGGATGCTCAGTCTAATCCTTCGACAGCGTTTAAGCCTGAGGAGATTACGATTTTGCAAAACAGGATTTCTGAGGTTAGGCAACAGGATATGGTGTTGAAAGTTACTGATTTGAAAATTACGGGTGGGGATTTGGAGAAGTTGGGGATAGAGAAAGGACCAAAGATGGGTATTATACTGAGAGAGCTTTTAGATGCTGTGATAGAAGATCCTTCTCTTAACAGGAAAGAAGAGTTGGAAAAGTTTGCTATTTCCCTAAGCGACAAGTAGAGAGGTTTGCATATGTAAGGAGCTTTTTGTATATATCCAATGTGTGGGAAGTCGCCTCTTTTTTTCTCTAGAGTGTATATAGTATATTAAATACCACTAAAAAAACAGCTAATAGTCCATATGCATTACATTCAAGTTGATGAACCAGCCCTGGTAATGTATCATAGTATTGTTTAACATTATTACTGCTTACTGCTCAATGACTATACAGTTTGTAGGTTCTGCGAAAACTGTAACGGGTTCGTGCTTTTATGTGCAAAACGATGAGACAAAGTTTCTTGTTGATTGTGGCGCATTTCAAGGTGGAGATGAATTAGAGAAAAGAAATTATGAACCTTTCCCTTTTGATCCGGCAGAGATAGACTTTGTGTTCTTGACACACGCACATTTTGATCACTGCGGGAGAATTCCTGTTCTTGTAAAACAGGGATTTAAGGGCAGAATTGTATGTACTCAACCAACTAGAGATTTAGCAAAGATTATTCTTTTGGATTCCGCGAATTTGCAGGAGGAGGAATTTAAAAGGTGGGAGAGTAATACGAAGAAAGATGGTTCTGAGAGGGAGTCTAGGAGACCTTTGTTTACGGAACAGGATGTTGAGGAGGCTATGAGATATTTTGAGGTTTATCCGTATGGGAATGCTGTGAATATTACTAAGAATTGTGAGTTTAGGATGAGAGATGCGGGGCATATTTTAGGTTCTTCGATATTTGAATTTTGGCTTACGAACAGTGCGGGAAGATTGAGGAAGTTGGTATTTTCAGGAGATTTAGGTCAGCCAGGAGCTAGGATTGTTAGTGATCCTGATATGATTAGAGATGCTGATTATGTAGTTTGTGAGTCTACTTACGGTAATCGTTTGCACAAAGATAGGAATGAGACGGTTTTGGAGCTTCTTTCAGCATTGCAGAGTGCTCAGAAGATGGGAGGGAATGTTTTGATTCCTTCCTTTGCAATTGAGAGAACACAGGAGATTTTGTATGAGATAAATCTGTTTTTTGAGAATAGGTTGATTTCAAATTTACCTGTGTATTTGGATAGTCCTATGGCTTCGAGGGCAACGGAGATATTTAGGCAGTATCCAGATTTTTACGATGAGGATGCTAAGAGATTGATTCAGAAAGGTGATGATCCTTTCGATTTCCCTGGGCTAACAAAGGTGGAGGATTCTGAGGAGTCAAAGAGATTAGTTTCAAAGAAGGGTGTGGTTATTATCGCTGGTAGTGGTATGTGTACTGGAGGGAGGATAGTGCATCATTTGAAGAATAATATTGAGAATCCTGCTACTCACATTGTTATCGTTGGGTATCAAGTTGAGGGGACTCTTGGAAGAAGAATAGTTGATGGTGAGAAGGTTTTGAGGATTATGGGAGAGGAGTATCAGAATAATGCGAAATTGTATACTTTAAATGGTTTCTCTGGACACGGTGATCAGAGAGATTTGCGATACTGGATAAGGGGTTTTGGTAGAACTCCTAGACGACTTTTCTTGGTTCACGGAGATGAGAAGATACTGAATGATTTTCAGGAGAACCTTATGAAGCAAGAGATAGATGGTAATGTTTATGTTCCTGAGCATATGGAAACAGTTAATCTTGAGTAAAATATTTATGGATAAATTTCCTCAAATCAGCAAAATATATGAGGATATACAAAAGTTGAACATTCAGGGAGCTACTAACATTGCGATAGCTACTTTCGAGGGAATGAAGATATATGTCGAGCAGAGCAAGGTTACGGAGAGCAAGCTCTTTCAGTCGGAGTTGTATGAGGTGGGGGAGCGTTTATCAAGCGCTAGGGTTAATGAGCCACTAGCAAAAAATGGTGTAACATACGTTCGACATTTTTTCGGACGCAGGTTTTCTGATTTACCAGAGCTTTCTGTTATGAAACAAGAGTTTACGAATCTATGTAACGATTATTTGGACATTATTGAGAGTAGTAAGAATGATATAATCAAGAATTGTACAAAAGGGTTGACGAATATTGACAAGGTTTTGACTCATTGTCATTCTTCTACAGCTGTATTACTAATTAAATCAATTGCAAAAGGAGATACAAATTTTGAAGCTGTTTGTACTGAGACTAGACCTCGTTTGCAAGGTAGGATTACGGCAAGGAGTTTGTTAGAGGGAGGTGTTAAAACAACTTTGATAGCGGATAGTGCTGCAGAATCTTTTGTGATTGGTAGAGGGAGTGTTCCTGTAGATGCAGTATTCTTAGGTTGTGATCAGATAACAGCGAAAGGACACGCAATTAACAAGATAGGTAGTTGGGGTATATCTATGTCAGCTTACTATGCAGGTAAGCCGGTTTATATCATTACACCATTGCTTAAGATAGATGAGGAATCATTTATTGATTCGGTAGAGATTGAGGTGAGAGAATCGGAAGAGTTATGGAAAGATGCTCCAAAAGGTTTGCATATGTACAACCCTGCTTTTGAAATAATTGATAGTAATTTGATATCAGCGTATTTAACAGAATTTGGACCTATACTACCAGAGAATGTGGAGAAAGTAGTAAAGGAAAAATATAGTTGGGTAATTAATAATTAAATTTATCTATACACTTATGTCATTCTACCTGATGAGTAAAAATCTTGATATTGGAGAAGATGATGATTTTAATATTATTCTTAACAGGAAGGATGCTGAGAGATTGGGGGTTAGGGAGGGGGAGACTGCTATGATTGGATTTGGTGAGGTTGAGCTTTATGCTGATGTGATGGAAACGGATTCGAAAGTTCCTGAGGGGAGTATTGGTTTGTTTGAAGAGATATGGAAGGCATACGATCTACCTGATGGGAGCTCCATATTTGTAGATATACCTGAGTCAAGTAAGTCTTTGGATGCAATAAGTAAGAAGCTGTTGGGCAAGCCATTGTCCAAAGAGGATCTTGAGAACATTATGGATGATATCGGTTCTCGTAAGTTGCGAGAGACAGAAATAGCTTTTTTTGTGTCAACTTTTTTTAATCCAGGGTTTAATGAAGATGAGATATATTGGATGACTCAGGGTATGGCTAAATCAGGAGACATTTTGTCATTTAAGAATATTCGAGAAGATAGTGATATCGTGGCGGATAAGCATTCCATAGGTGGAGTGGCAGGTAAGGCTATAACTCCTACCTTAATCCCTATTTTAGTTTCTGGAGGCTTGATAGTTCCAAATACTTCAACAAGAGCTATTACCTCACCTGCGGGTACTACCGATATTTTGGAAGTTGTTATGCCTATAGCTCTAACGAAGGAGAAGGTAATGGATGTAGTTAAGGAAACAGGAGGATGTATGTTTTGGGGTGGCTCACTACAACTTTCACCAGCCGATGATGTCATCATCAATGTTGAGAGGTCTTTAAGAATACAGGAGTTTCAGAAGGTGCTTGTAAGTATTGTGGCAAAGAAAGTATCAATGGGTATAACTCATATTCTGATAGATTTGCCCTACGGGAGGGGTTCGAAAGTTGAAAGGCCAGAGGATGTTGTTATGCTTGATAGGGAATTCAAGAAACTATTCAAAAAATTCGGCATAGAGTGTGAAACTATAAGGAGAGTGATAAAGGGGCCAGATGGGAGATATGTCGGACCTAACCTTGAGATACGAGAAGCACTTAGAATTCTCGAGAGAGATGAAGCAAGGTCTGTTGAATTGGAGAAAGTAATCATAGAGATGGCAACTCGTATATTTGAACAGACTAAGGTGACTGAGAGAGGGCAGGGGAAGAAATTTGCTCAAGAGATTCTTAATTCAAAAAAAGCATTGGACAAATTTTGGGAGATAGCATTTGCTCAGGGTGCAACAAAGAGAATGCACTCAACAGAGATTAAGAGTGGTGCTTTTACAGAGGACTTCGTTTCAGATAGAGATGGTGTTGTAAAGAGAATCGAAAATGTTGAGTTAATAAGTATTGCTAGAGCATTAGGGAATCCGAAGGTTAAAGAGGCGGGTCTATGTGTACATAAGATGCCGGGAGAGAGTGTTCGAAAAGGTGAGAAGTTAATCACTATATATGCAGCTACGGAGAGTAGACTTGCTAATGGTAAAGGTTTGTTTGATATTGATAAGATATTTAAATTCTAATAATTTCTTTCTTTGCAATCTGTCTTCCTTTCTTTCTTCTTAGTATTTTGAAGAACAGTAGAAGGAGTGTGATGGATGTAATTAAGAGTATTATTGGGATGCTAATGAGTATCGCACGTCCGAGTACAGTAGCTTTAAAGAAGGAGTTAAAAAATCCTCCTACAGTATATTCAGTAGAGTTTTCTATATTTTTGCTAGGGAGTAAATCACTGTATGTTTTTTGCTCAGGTGCATCTATGGTTGTTACTGCAGATATTGCAATACTTAATCGGCTCTCTTGGAATTTAGCCGACTTGTCAGCAGAAAAAATACTGATATTTGAGAGAGAGTCTTCATTAAAAGTCTCCCACAGTACTCTATCGATTAGTTGTCCAATACTTCTGTCGTTACTTTCGTAAGTAGGGTCGACACTCAACCAGCCGTAATTTGGTATCCATATCTGTACCCACTGATGTCTTATGATTTCAGAAGGTTCATTTGTAATATTTGTATATCCTAATGCTGCTCTCGCTGCGATCCCTTGAGCTCTTAAGATTGCAATCATAGAGTCGGCGTATTCCATACATACAGAGGCTCCTCCTTGAAGTGCGCTTATTGCCCCTATACGAGGATTGTCGGAATTAGCTTTGGACTCGTCATACTCTAAAGTATCATTTACAAACTGGTACACTGAGTCTATGACCTCATAGAGTGTCTTTTTGTCTTTACTTAAATTTTGAGCAATATCCTTAATGTATGGATCATCACTTTCCCAGTACTTAGTGGGTATTAAATATTTACCATACTCCTTGCTCTCTGCAATGCTCTTGTTGTACTCCTCCAAGGTTATATCCTTCCAAGTGTTGTTATCTGTGCTGTAGGGTTTTCTCGAAGACGATACAGTACCAGTTATTTTTATGAGACCTTCTTCGTTTGCAGGAAGTTCGAACACTGCAATCACATTACCTTCGGCATCTCTGTATATATTTTTAGGAATAGGAAGGATGCTTTCTACAGTTACCGTTTGATTGGTTTCTGCAAATTCTCTTGGCAGAGAGATTTCATATATATTCGTAGATATGGCCTTAAATACTTTGGAATACTCGGGAGGTATTACATTATCTGTTTTAGGGGCTTCATATTCTAGTTCGAATTTATAGATGGATGACGTGCCAAATTCTAAGGTAGGTGTATTTTCAATTCTATTTTCTTGGTAGAAATGATAGTAGATTTTGTTGTTATTTTCCTCCTTCTTGAATGAAGGAAAAGCTCTCGCTAATTCTTGTAAATTCTTATCGGTTATTATTGAAAAATTGTAATTGAAGCGAGTAAGAGTGTTATCCTGAGAGTCTCTTTTTTCAAAAACTGTGTCCTTAGGTAATGA
>CAZCCQ010000024.1:0-8279 GCA_964497595.1 uncultured Candidatus Saccharibacteria bacterium
ATATTATGTTCCAAAATACTATTAATACAATTATCAATAATGTCTTTATTGTTGTAATTCAGTATTACAATAGAAATATTTGAAAAGTATTTTGCCCTCTCTTTTTCAATTTTTAAATTCTTTATCTCCTTTAGAAATTGTTTTGAAAAATCACTTGGAATCCCTCCCACATCCTTCTCTTTTTCTATTTTTTTATGGTAAAAAGTAGAAATTATTTTTCTAAAAATTTTATGTATTCTAGGATACTTCCTTGCAAAACTATAATATCTTTTCTTAATATTTCTCATCTTTACTAAATATTTTGAATTCTTTTAACTACTTCTTCAACTCTCTCATTCCAGGTATTCTCTTGTGCTACTTCTTTCCTCTTCTCAATTACATCCTTACTATCACTCTCCAAAGCCTTCTGTATAAGCTCGTCAAATTCCTCCTTACTATCATACAAATAACAAATATCCTCATACTGCACTAATTCTGGGAATCTAGAAGAAACAACCGGCTTACCAACAGAAATATACTCATAAAACTTAACTGGATTAGTACTCTTAATAAGATCATTTAATACAAATGGTATTGTACAAACATCAAAATATGCCAAATACCCACCCAACTCACTATGTTTTACTTCCCCTAAGAAATAAACATTCCTACAAAAATATAGCTTCCTCGCTCTGTTAGTATCAATACTACCTAAAAACACAAAATACTTATCTCTGTTCTTCTTAACTACATACTTCAACGCTTCAAAATCTACCCACTCTGTTATTGCACCATAGTATCCCACTATTGGCTTCTTCTTCAAGCTATCTAATAACCCATTCTCTTTAATATTTTCAAAATTACTTAAATCACAACCATTCTTAATCTTTACCACATTACTATTAAACCTCTTAGCAAAATCATACAAACTATCAGCTGTGGTAATAACTAAATCACTACTCTCTAGCAACTCCTCCTCCCACTGCACTATCTCAAGTTTTGCATCAGGAAATCCTGAGTACAAATCCATCATATCGTAAACAATATAATTACTCTTAAAATTATCAATAACTGTTTTCCAAATAGGAAGTAATACAAAAAATACAGTACTATCACTAAGATATCCTTTAAGTACACTCTTTAATGATACCTCTAACTCTTTAGCCAACTCAGAAGTCATCTTCAAATCTCTAAGTATATTAAGATCTTCCTTACTCTTAAGGTGGACCTCATACACATTCTTGTCTACTTGAGTTATATACTCCTTATCTGAAAGTATCGGTGAAATGTAAAATACATTAATATTCTTTTTTCCCAACCCCTTAAATATATGCTGAGGTCTTTGAGTTCTATAATCCCAAGGAATATTAGGAAAAACAACAACAGACTTATTAACTTTAGAAATTTCAAAATCTTCTCTAAATACTGGGGTGTTTTTTTCTAATTTCCTTCTTAAGAAACTCTTAAGATGAAGTACATCCAATATATTTATAATCTCGTGTCTTGCAACAACCGAGATATGTTTTAATCTAAGACCTAGTTTACCCATTGATATACGCTTGTATAACATTATCTACTGATCCTAAGTCGTGTGCTACTCCATCCTTCAAAAATAGTGCCCTATCACAAAAATCCTTAACAGATGCAGGAGAATGTGTAACTAAAACAACAGTTTTACCCTCCTTCTTGTACTGCCTAAACACATTAAAACATTTCTCCTGAAATGCAACATCACCTACTGCCAAAACCTCATCTAACAAATACACATCTGCATCAGCCATTATAGCTATTGAAAAAGCCAATCGAACCTGCATACCAGAAGAGTAGTTTTTCAAAGGAGCATCCATAAACTTCTCTAATTCTGAAAATGCAACAATCTCATCATACTTCTTATGTAAATCCTTCTTCTTCATTCCTAATATAATACCGTTCAGATACACATTCTCTCTACCCGTTAATTCAGGATTAAATCCTACCCCAAGCTCCAAGAAAGGAATCATCTGACCCCTCACTACCACCTTACCTTTAGTAGGGAGATAGATGCCTGCCATAATTTTTAACAAAGTAGATTTACCACAACCATTTCTACCCATAATTCCTACAAATTCTCCTGGATATATCTTTAAATCAACATCCTTCAACACCTCATACTGTTCTCCCGCTCTTTTAAAAATTCTACTAGGATGAGTCAAAAATTCCACTAAAGTATCATTCTTCTCGTGTGGTAAGAAGAATGACTTCTGTATATTCTTCAATTCTACTATTGGTTTAACTTCTTCCATTAGAAATACTCAGCCATTTTAACTACTTTTTTCCTGAAGTATATTACTCCAAACAGGAATAACAACAAACATATCAACAAAACAATACCTAATTGTATAAAATCTTCTGCTCTCACAGTTGCACCACTAATCAGACCCTTTCTAGCATAGGTAACTACTACTGTTAAAGGATTAAGTCTAATAATTCTTTGCATCTTTTCTGGCAACATATCTAAAGTGTAGTATATTGGAGTCGCCCAAAATATCAACTGCAACACTACAATTGTAAGATTGTGAATGTCTCTTAACTTGATAAATATGATGCTAGAGAAGAAACTTACAGCTAGTATAATTACAAAAATACACAGCATAGCAAGACCAAAAAGAAGAACACCTAAGAAAGTAGGATGAATAGGTGTAAATATTGCAAATATACCGAAAACTATCATATTAAACATAAAATCTATCAAGGAAATAGTCACAGCACTAACAACAACAACCTCCCGAGGGAAATTGATCTTCAATATAACTCCTGCTTTTGATATCAAAGACGTCAAACCGTTCATAATACCCTCACTAAACATAGTCATAATCATAATTCCCAAAAGCAACCCCATCTTGTAATCAGGATTCATTTTGAAGATATTGGACCATATGACATATATGACTGCAAAAGTTGCAAGAGGTTTAAGTATGATCCAGACAATACCTAAGTAAGAGTTCTTGTATCTTAACTTAAAGTCCGTCTTGATGAATTCTTTTAGTAATTCAATATAGTTAAACATATCTTCTGATTATATGAGGTCATATGACATTTATCAACAACTTAAAAATTACTTACTAAAAGTTAATATAACTGCTATTATTTACATAGGAAATAATATTTAATTTATTTTATTTTAAGAAGATGAAGAAATATCTTTCTTTGCTAGTGGTACCAATCCTAGCACTCTTTATCTTAGGTGTAGTATCTCCTTTAAAAGCTAATGCTGGAGAGTTTCACTTTAAAACCTATACCTTAGAGAAAGACAAGAGTGTAAACGATGATTTGTACATATTTACAAATTCTGTAAATATCCAGGGAACTGTTTATGGAGATCTCGTTGTCTTTGGAGAGAATGTACAAGTAAGCGGTACAGTATCCGGTGATACATACTTAATGGGTGCAACTGTAACAGTAACAGGAGACATCAAGGGACAACTCTATGTATTTGCTCAAGAGGCTTCCCTAAATGGACAGATTGTAGATAATGTTTTAGCATTTGCGAAAACCGTAAACTATGCAGCTACATCTACAAAAGATTTAACTGTTTTCTCATACGACAATATCATCAATGGAACAGTTGGAGATGATGTCAGAGTCTTCGCATACAAGTCAAACATAGATGCTCAGATTGCAGGAGACCTTGTCTTAATGAGCGAAACATACAATGTACAAGAGGAAAAAGTTGCTAAAAATATCTACTACAATGCAACTATCAAGTCCATAGCAAAAGATCAAGGCGTTGACTTGGACAAAGAAAATGAGGGAGGAGAAATGGGCTTTATGAATCAGAAAGGAACATATACCTCTAAGCTTGTATATACCTTTGTCGCTTTCGTATCTATGCTAATTGCTGGATGTTTCTTAATCTACCTAACTCCTGTTAAAAGTGTTCATATTATAAGGAAGATTACAACCTCTCCTAATGAATTTGTAAAGAGTTTGGTTGTAGGGCTAGTAACATTGTTAGTAGTACCCCTACCCATTTTCTTACTCTCAATATCTTTCGTAGGAGCACCGTTAGCAGGCCTTCTTACTGCATTCATTCTTTTTGTAATGATATTCGGTAGAGTATGGGTAGAGTTAGCTTTCGGTAAAGAAATACTCAAACTTTTCAAGGTAAAGGAGTATAGACCATTTAAGTCTTTCTTACTTGGAAGAGCTATATCTTCAATAATTAGCTTGATACCTATTGTTTCTGGATTCTACAGCATTATATTACTGTCTGTATCTCTAGGAGCAATGATTAGAATGAAAAAGGATTGCTTCAACAAAAAGTAATCAGAGTCTAATCTAAGAAGATAAAAGAAGAAGGGAGGCTCAATGCCTCCCTCTTCCTTACTCACAATCTGCTTATTCTACTCCAATTTATCACATATTCCATTTCTATTAGTATCTACAAAATTTCCACCTCTATGTTTTTGAAATTGTAGTATGCTACAAAGAAAAAAACAGTGTTAACTGTATCCAAAGTATAGAGATACTTAAAATTACCTACTGATGTACATCTTCTGCTAAAGAAAAATCAAAGGGTGCTCCATTCAAAATATTTAAGACAGAAAAGCTCTATCACAAACAAAAAGGGGGGAGATTTCTCTCCCCCCTTAGCTTTTAAGCATCGTACTTATTTAATGTTACCAATCACCTTTTCGAATGTAGAAAATGGGTATGCTCCCTTTATTAACTCACCTGTTACCTTCCCATCATCTCCTATTACACCTACTACAAAGCCAGGGGTCCCCGTGATGCCTGCGGCTGTTCCCTCATCTCTATCTGCCTCTATCTCATCTTTGTATTTTGCACTAGACAAACAGCTATCATACTTCCCTCCGTCAACTCCTAAAGATATTGCTAAGTTTCTTACATCCGCATCAGTTGATGTATTGAATGCATCTTTATGGAACTGTGAGAATTTCTCAGCTCCTACCTGCTCAAATACACAAGCACCTGCCAATGCTGTTGTATACCCTACACCACTATTGCTTAAAGGATACTCCTTGTAAACATATATTACTTTTCCTGTATCAATATAGTTCTTCTTAATTTCTGGAAATACCTGTGAAGAGTGTGATTGACAATGTCCACACTTGTAATCACTAAATTCAACTATTGCAATCTTAGCTTTACTCTTGTCTCCAATGTATGGATCATCACCTATGGATACCGTTGCCGAAGTACTCTCCTCCTTTGTACCTTCTTCTTGTGTGGTTGTTTCCTTTTTCAAATCTGTTGTAGCACCTTGATTTGCTCTACTATTTGTAAAGTACACTGCAAAGGCAATGATCAACCCTGCAATTACGATTGCTATTGGAACTGCAAAAGAGTCAAGATTTATTACCTTTTCTTCTTTTTTGCTTTTTGTCACTTTTGTTTTAGCCATAATATATATGTAAATAATATTAAATAAATTGATGATAATTTGTTATTATATCCTAAATGACAAACAATAGTAAAATTATTTACTTCTCTAATTCTAGAAACCTCCAGAAGAAGACTTCTTTGACCTCAGTTATTTTGGTAACTACCCTTTTTCTAATTCTAGGACTTGGGATATTTTGGATATATATTACTTTTTTAAAACAATCTGAAACTGCAGATTTTGAACAAGAAGAAAACCAAGAGCAGGTGGTAGAAGAAGAGGAACCAGTAGAAATTTCTATTACGAAAACTCTCGAGCATATACAGGGGCAGTATGCATATATAGCTTTTAATGGGAATTACAAAGAAGAAAATAATTACCCTATTATTATATATAGCCACGGGTCTACCTTCACTGTTGATGACAATCCCAAGAATCCACTAATGGATGATTTAAGCGAATATGCAGAATTATTTGTTAATAACGGATTTATACTTGCCGCATCTAATCAGCACGGAGATAATTGGGGAAGTAAACAAGCTATAGAAGATACGAGAAATCTTGTAGATTTCATAATTCAGAAATATCCATCTTCTGGTGATATCTATATGATTGGATACAGTATGGGTGGTCTTCCAACAATGAATTATGCACTTAAATATCCAGAGAATATTAAGAAGATAGCTCTTCTTGCTCCTACTACATATAGCTCTATATGGAATACTGAAAAAGCTAAGATCATAATGGATATCCCTGTTAAGATTTGGCACGGGAATAAGGATGTGAATGTCCCCTATTCTATGTCTACAACATTTGTAAAAAAATTGGCTTCACTAGGCAAAGAAATTCCTTTGGTAACATTAGATGGAAAGACGCATTGGGATTTTGGTATGGCAGATATGGAAGAGATATTACTTTTCTTCAACTCTGAGAATTAAAAATCTCTCTAGTTCTTCTAATTCTTCTTTCGTTACACTCTGTCTAATACCCTCTTCAGACTGAACTACTGTATCCTCATATACACCCTTTATATGTATATGTACATGCTGTACTGTTTGTCCTGCTTTTTCCCCATTTTTCTTCCTTATGGTGAATCCTTGATGTGATATCTTCTCTTGAAGAAGCTTTGTAATCTTTTTTGTAACTATGGATAACTTTGCTAGTAATTCATCAGGGATTTCTAATAAATCTCTGTAGTGTTCTTTAGGAATAACCAATATATGTCCTTTACTAAAGGGAGAAATGTCTAACAGAACAACAACATCATTATCCTCATAAATCCTACTACTTGGGATTTCTCCTTTTACTATTTTACAAAAAATACAATCATCCATAGATTACTCTTCTATTTCTATTGCAGTAGTTGGACAAGCTGCTGCTGCTTGTTTTACCTTTTCTATTAAAACACCATCTGTGATATCTACATTTTGAAATTCTTTTTTAACATCTACCTTTCCATCATCTTTCATTTCAAACACTTCTGGCGCTATGGCTACACAAGAGCCGCACATTACACACTTTTCTTGATTTATTTTTACTTTCATACTTTAAGTAGTATTAACTTATCTATATCATTGTTACAAATTATTAAGAAAAGTTCAATTTTTTCTATTTAAGCCAAATCTCTCAAACATATTTTTGCTATCACTATCTATGATATCTTCTTTCTGATCAGTATATATTGGTAATGTAAATGTAAAGGTACTTCCTTTGTTAACTTCACTTTCTACAGAGATACTACCCCCCATCATTTCAATAAGTTTGAATACTACATAGAGTCCTAGACCCGTTCCTCCTGGTCTTACGATGGTAATATCATCCTCTCCTGTTATGTAGTTATCTATTCTATGGAATTTACCTCCTAGTTTATGGATTTCTTCTTTAGGAATACCTTTACCTGTGTCTATGACACTGATTTGTACAAAGTCTCCAACTCTCTCAGTTTTTACAATGACTGATCCTTCATCCGTATATTTAATAGCATTACTAATAAGGTTATCTATTATTTCAACAGTTCTAACTTTGTCTGCAAATACGTCTGGTGTGTCTGAGTCTATATCTGCAATCAACTTCAAATCTTTTGCTTTTGCTTCGTATTCATATCCGTGAATAACTGACTCTATTTCGTCTGGTATGGATATTCTTTCTCTGTTTATTTCTACTTTACTTCCTTCTAATTTAGCACTTGTTAATAGCGTGTTGATTAGTTTTATTTCATTTTCAATACTGTTTTTTATTCTATCTAGATATTTCTTAAAGTTTTCAGGGTTACTATGGATATACTTTTCTAATAGTTCTGCGTTTAACTTTACTATTGTAGCGGGAGTTCTTAATTCGTGTCCCATTATATCTATCATATCTCTTTCTTTTTTTCGTGCTATTTCTAATTCTTTTACTTTTATCTGAAGTTCTTCTGTTTGTTCATTTACTTTTTCTTGTAAAGTTTGATTAAAGACTTGCAACTCCTTATGTAATGTAGCTCTAACCAATGCTAAATGATAGTTCTGCATTAGACTATCTAGATAGCCTATATCTCCTACAGTATAGGAACTTCTATTAAGATTTTGACCTATCATTACTACACCAAAAAACTTCCCTTCTTCTCTAACATCAAAAAGTACTTCTACTGAGGATTTCCGCATAAAGGAGATTATACTAGCCCTTTTTTCATCAATAATGCTCTTTCCTACTTTACCTTTATTGTAAATCTCAGATAGTATGAGAATTCTGTTGCTGTTTAACTTTTTCCAAGCATCCAAGATATTTGTTACTTCTTTAATATAATCTTCGGATAAATTTCCTCTACTGCTATTTACTTTAACTTTTCCTTCATTATCAAAAAGGATAATAGAAATAAATTGAGGATTCATTGTTTGCTCTACTAGATTTAAAAGTATATTCGTAATTTCCTCTATAT
>CAZCCQ010000025.1:0-7925 GCA_964497595.1 uncultured Candidatus Saccharibacteria bacterium
TAACTCCCACTACCACCTCAAGGTAGCGTGTCTGCCAGTTTCACCACCTCGGCTAGACACAAAGAATTTTATCAAACAAAAGTCAGAAACTCAATGATATATCAAAGAATATACGAAATTCTTAAGCTTCTTCTTTTAGCCCTCTTTTACTTCTATACAACATATACAACAAAAGTAATGGAACAAACAAAAGAAGCCACAACCAGCTTATCTTCTTGACTTCTACATTTGTGTCTTCCTGAATAATTATAGATGCACCCTGTACATCTCCTAACACTTTCTTGCCTTCGATTTCAACATAAAGGTTATTCTTTTTTATTAAATTGGATGGTATTTGTACTTCACCATTTCCATTTGTCATTTACTCTTGATCTCCGACATATACTTTAACATTACCTACAGACTTACCATTCTTATCTAGCACAACATATTTAACTAAGTTATCCATTGTAGAAGAATCTGTTTGTTTCGGTTCCGTAAGAGGAGTTCCTGTATTCCCAGTAGTTGAATCCGTATCTTTTGTTGTTAGAGAAGGTTGCTGAGGAGCCTGTATTGCTGATCTGCCATACAACATATCAAGCACACTTTGTGGGAAATTTTCCTCTCCTATTACCAAAGTTAGAGTTCTCATCTCTGATCTGGTATCTCCAATTTGCGAGTAGTAATTCAATATTACTTTTTCCCGAGGTAGTAACCCTATTGTTAATACAAATTTTCCTGTAGCATCTACTGTTGTTTGGTATACTTTATCTAAATTCAAAAAAGAAACTATACTATTAGGTACACCTCTTCCTTTTATCAAAACATTTTGTGAAGTAAAATAGTAAAAAAGATTTGCAGTATTAGGGATATTCCCTATCAATCCTATACTTTCTATTCTTGGAGTAGAAACTGGCTCTTGTGCTACCTGTGGTGATACAGTAAAAGTATATGAAGAAGGTACGCTTATATTTGTTCTACTGTCCTCACTTCTTACATATATGGTATATGTACCTGCAGAAAGCGAGGTAGTAACATTACAAGCAAACTCCTCATCTATACTATTAAATACTCCATCTTTTGCTGTACAATTACTCCAGATACCAGCGGTACCTCCCATTTGATATTCAACCTTAGTTATTTTCCCAGCATTATCTATCGCCCTTCCAGTAACTGTAGGCATTACCGATTTCGTGACATTATTTGCAAAAGGAGTAATAGTAACTGTAGGAGAGACTCTATCATATACAGCCCTCTGAACTCTCATTAGTGCAGGATCAACTATGTAAATCTGTCCCTCTCCATCTAAGTCTATTCCACCTAGATCTGCAAACTGTTCCTCCCCCACACCAATTGTCCCAAACTTCTTTAGGTAAATTCCATCATTGCTGAATACCTGGACTCTGTGATTACGGCTGTCAACTACATAGATATTACCATTGCTATCTAAACTAATACCTGATGGGCCACTGAATTGGCCATCATTTGCCCCAGCATTTCCAAACCGCATCAAGAAGGTACCATCTTTATTAAACTTCTGAACTCTGTTATTGCCACTATCTGTTACATAAATATTGTCTGTACTATCAAGTGAAATACCAATAGGATTTTTAAACTGGCCATTTAGAGTACCATTACTACCAAATGTCATCAGAAATGTCCCGTTGCTATCAAACTTTTGAACCCTATGATTCCAAGTATCTACAACATAGATATTACCTAAAGTATCTAACACAATACCACTAGCACCATTGAATTGCCCATTCGCAGAGCCTGAACTCCCAAACTTCATTAAAAAATTTCCATTACTATCAAATTTTTGGACTCTGTAATTATCGCTGTCAACTACATAGATATTACCATTGCTATCTAAACTAATACCTGATGGGCCACTGAATTGGCCCTCATTTGCTCCTTTGCTACCAAACTGCATTAGAAAAGCTCCTGTTTTGTCAAATTTTTGCACCCTATCATTCCCCATATCAGTTATATAAATATTAGACTGATCATCTATCACTACACTACTAGGAGAATAAAACTGCCCCACATCCGAAGAAATCTTGTTTCCTACCCTCCCTAGAAGATTTCCACTACTATCAAACTTACGAACAAAATCTGGTTCTACAGAATCCCCTGCTACAACATATATATTACCTTTACTATCTATACTGACACTCTTAGGGCCAGAAATTTGGCCTCCATTATCAAACTGCATTACATAATTTCCATCCTTATTAAACTTCTGAATCCTACCATTCCCTGTATCCGTCACATAAATATTACCTACACTATCTAATCTTGCTTTGTATGGCATTGAAAGTTGTCCATCACCACTCCCACT
Organism: uncultured Candidatus Saccharibacteria bacterium; assembly: GCA_964497595.1. Taxonomy (GTDB): domain Bacteria; phylum Patescibacteriota; class Dojkabacteria; order SC72; family SC72; genus UBA5232. The sequence continues at coordinate 2,321 of CAZCCQ010000025.1, forward strand.
ACTTCCTATTGTCAATAAATGATTACCATTACTATCAAACTTCTGAACTTGATTACCAAACAAATCTGGGACATAGATATTACCAATTGCATCCACGCTTACTCCATATGCTCCTCCAAAAAAACTCCCTCCATCTAGCTTCATTAAAAAATGACCATTACTATCAAATTTCTGAATTCTGTTATTCATTGCGTCTGGCACATAGATGTTGCCAACACTATCGACACTGACATCGCCTGCCTGTCTAAATAGGCCTATTCCAGTTCCTGCTCCTCCAAATTTCAATAGAAGATTGCCACTATTATCAAATTTCTGAATCGTACCTGCATCTCTATTCGTAACATAAATATTACCCAAGTCATCAACACACATTCCGTAAGCATCTCTCACCTCACCATCGTTTAATCCCCAACCTATAACCCTGCCAAGAGAATTACCATTACTATCAAATTTCAAAATACCTATACCGTACTCTGAAACATAGACATTATCATACTTATCTACTGCGACTTCCAAGGCATAGTCAATCCTATCCAAACTTCTCCCATTGATTATTGTAGAAATAACAGGAGGATCTGATTCCGTCCAAGCTCTAATACCATTGGTAGATAATAGGAACAAAGCTAACACAGACACAGCAATTAGTACTTTCTTAAAAACTCTCATAGTTATTTGTTCTTACACAGATTTATATACTATATAAACATAAAATACCCTCATATTTAAGTCAAATGTTTTACAATCTTGTAGTAAAAATTTTGCAAAATTCCGTATTTTAGTAGACAATACTATCTGATAATATTAAGCAAGAAAAAAGAATGAAGATACAAAACATACACGCACAAGAAATATTAGATTCTAATGGTAATCCAACTATTCTTACAGAAATAGAGCTATGGAGTGGTGATAAAGGAAGGGCTTCTGTACCATCTGGTGCCTCTACGGGTAAAACCGAAGTATTAGAATTAAGAGATAATGACGAAGGCAGATATCAAGGAAAAGGTGTTCTAAAAGCAGTAGATATTGTAAATAATCATATTGCCCCCTTAGTTAAAGACAAAGAGTTTACTAGTCAAAGAGAATTTGATGAATTACTAATCAATACCGATGGAACAGAGTTAAAAACAAAACTAGGTGGTAACTGTATTCTTTCTTGCTCTATGGCTTTTTGTAGAGCAGTTGCAAATAGTTTTGGTATACCACTATACCAATATATTGGAATGATTTATTGGGGAGAGAAGTATACAGAAGACAAATTCAAACTTCCTGTTCCTTTACTATTGGTATTAGAAGGTGGAAAACACGGCAACTGGGCTACTGATATCCAAGAATATATGATTATCCCCAATAAGGAGAGGTTTCCTACTATGGAGAAACAGTTAGAAGAAGGAATTAGCGTATACAAGAGTATTGAAAAAATACTAGATGAAAAGAAGTATTCGGTAGGTGTAGGATTTGAAGGAGCATTTGCACCTAAGGAAATTACATCTAACCAAGAGGCCTTTGACATTATTATAGAAGGGATTAAAAGAGCTGGATTTAAAGAAGGAGAAGATTTCACTATGGCTATAGATGCAGCCTCTTCAGAGTTTTTCAATGAACAAACAGGATTTTATGAATTAAAGAGAGAACAAAAGAATTTATCTGCAGAAGATTGGATGTCTCTTCAACTAAAATGGTATTCTCAATACCCAATTTACTCCATAGAGGATCCTTTTAACCAAGATGACTGGGGTAGTTGGAAAAGTATTACTGAAAAAATAGGGACAGAAAAACTGATTGTTGGAGATGACCTATTAACAACTAATACAAAAAGAATCAAAAAAGGTATTGAGGAGAAAGCAATGAATACTGTGTTAATAAAATTAAATCAGATAGGTACGGTGACAGAAACAATAGATGCAATACAATTGGCTAAAGAAAACAATATCAAGTCAATAATCTCTCATAGAAGTGGAGAAACAACGGATGACTTCATTGCTGATTTGGTAGTAGGAACAGCATCGGAGTATTCTAAATTTGGAGGAGCTACTAGGGGTGAGCGAGTTGTAAAGTATAATAGGCTATTAGAGATTGAAAGAGAAATAAATAAGTATATTAAATAGATAATCTCGGCTCTCTATCTATCTTTCCTATTTCTTCCTTCTTGCCTACTACATTATTTCTTAACAACGAATAATATCCTGAGATACCAACCATAGCCGCATTGTCTCCTCTGTACTCTTTGTTCGGATAGATATACTTTAATCCCTCCACCTTAGCCTTACTACCTATTTTCCTTAATATTTCCTCACTATTAAATACTCCTCCTCCTATAAACAAACTTTTAGCATCAGGATATTTAGTAAGAGCTAAATCTAGTTTAATAACTAATGATTGGATAATAGAGTCTAAAAATCCCCTACAAAAATCATATACCCATATAGAATCTTTCTCATACTCTTCTCTTAACTCTTTTGTCCTGTACAATGCAGCTGTTTTCAACCCTGAATAGCTGAAATTTAAATCATTAGAATTTTTCATAGGTATTGGGAATTTAATTACACCTGATTTCCCTTTTTTTGCGAATTCTGTAAGGGTTGGACCACCAGGATAGCCGAAATTAAGTATCCTACCCACCTTGTCAAAAGCTTCTCCTACTGCATCATCTAATGTTTCCCCTATCTTCTTGTACTTACCAATATCTTCTACAAATATTAAATCCGTATGCTTGCCTGACACAAGTAAAGCTAAAGCAGGAAATAAGCCATCTGTGTTTCCTATTAATCCTTTACCTTTAGAATTCAAAAGGAGTCCTGAGAGAAGATGCCCTTCCATATGGTTTACAGGAATAAATGGTTTGTTGTATTTAATAGCTAAATCTTTTGCAAATTCTAAACCAACTTCTAAATCAATTGCTAATCCAGGACCGTAAGTACAAGCGATATACTCTATATCTTCAATACTTACTTTTGCCTTTGTTAAGGCTTCATGAAACACTATTGGAATATTTCTCTGATGTTCTCTTCTCGCGATATCAGGAACAACACCACCCCACTCTTTATGTATCTCTACTTGAGAAGATACTACTGATGAAAGTACCTTTCTACCACTTAATATAGCTACTGATGTATCATCACAACTTGTATCAAATGCTAATATCAATGGTTTCTTATTCATATATTTCTATACTCCTTTCTTCAAAAGAAACATATTTTATTACCACCTTATACATTTTAATATTCATATTGTCACACAATGCCGATATTTCTTGATAGAATTTGTCTGCCCACTCTATTAGTACAACATCTCCGTTCTCCAAATGTTCCACTAATCCTGATTTTTTTAGCTCATTACTCTCTAATCGCCAAGTATCCATATGAGCTAAAACTTTCTCTTCTCCTTTTATTACATAGTTATATTCATTGATAATAGTATATGTAGGAGAATTCACAACTTCTTTGACTCGCAAACTTTTAGCTATACCTTTAGCAAATTGTGTTTTACCAGCACCTAATTCTCCACTTAATGCTACAACTGTAGGTAGCTCTGGAGATATATACTTACTACAAAAATCCTCTGCTACTTTTACTGTTTCTTCAGCACTTTTAGTTATACTTTCTTCTATTTTTTTGTTTTTTATTAAAGCATCTTCGAATTCTATTTTCCCTTGTCGTAAAACTGACAGTTGATTTAGCGTAGTATCAAGAACCGTTGATGGTTGATTTTTAGGTAATTCTCCTGCATCTAAGAATAGATCTATTAGTTTCATACTTTTTTGAGGTAAGTCTTTAATCAACTGATCTATACTGTATGGTGCTGATTTGTAAGACATATTTGCTGATGTTGCTGTTATTGGTTTTCCAAATTCTTTAATTAACTCCAAAGCAAAGTTGTAGTCTGGATATCTGACTCCTACTGCTCCTTGAGATGAAACAACTGGAGGTACTAAGTCCCCTCTGCTCATAGATATTACTGTTATTGGGCCTGGAAGATAGTTTTTGTAAAGATTATCTGCCATTTCATTTATTTCTACATACTGTTGTGCCATTTCCCTGTTTGTTACTGCTATTGATATTGGTTTAGAACCTCTCAACTTTTTGTATTTCATTATTTTTTCTAATGCTTTAGGATTAGTTGCATCTGCCCCTAGTCCGTAGCAGGTTTCTGTCGGATATACGATTAAACCTCCGTTTTTTAATACTTCAACGGCTTTTTGTATAGCAAAACTTTTCTGTTTTTTAATGTCGATTCTATTCATAGGAATATGGTATATTATACTAAGAATATGGTTAAAAGCCCATATTCCGATATATTTTAATTAAAGAAATAATATTATGGCACTATTACATTTAACAGGAGAGACATTTAAAAATGAGGTTTTAGATTACGAGGGTGTAGCTTTGGTTGATTTCTGGGCTCCTTGGTGTGGTCCTTGTCAAATGGTTGGACCAGTTATGGAGGAGCTTTCAACTGAGTTTGACAATGCTAAGGTTTGTAAGGTGAATGTTGATGAGGAGGGAGCTTTAGCTCAGGAATATAATATTATGAGTATTCCAGCTGTTTATGTTTTCAAGAATGGACAGATTGTTGAGACATTGATAGGTGTGCAGGCAAAGGAGACATACAGAGCTGCTATTCAGAAGTATATTTAGGTATTTGATTTGTTAAAATTTCTGTTGGTTTAATTCCATTGATGGTTTTGTTTGCAGCATCCTTTTTAGCATCCATTAGAAGTGCATCTGCCTTTTTTACAATTTCGGATAAGCTGTTATTAGAACCATTGATAATGTTTTTAGCTTTTTCTGTATATATCCCTGCACAGTAGTTTAAATTAGGAGTAATACTGTCTTGTAGTCTTCTTTCAATAATTGGTGTTATATCTTTATTTGATGTAGCAAGAACGGCGAATTCATCTCCACCCCACCTTGATATCGTATCTTTTGATCTAAATACTTGTTTCAATATATTAGAAAGCTCTCTTAATTTTTCATCTCCTTTGTTATGGCCTTCTCTATCATTTATTATTTTAAGATTATTTAAATCTAAGATAACTACGCTTACATATTCTTCAGCTTCATTCCTATCTATTCTATCTTCTAATATTTTTAACTGTTTGTCCCATCCACTTCTGTTTACTAATCCTGTTAGAGAATCTATTAGACATTTTTCTTCTAGTTCTTTTTGTTTGATTTGATCTTTTAGTTGTTTGTCTATTTCTTCACTAAATAGTAAGAACTGAGGGGTTCCCTTTTTGTCAAAGAGTATTTTAGAACCTAGATATTTTTCATTCTCTATTGGGACTAAAAGTTGTGATGGTTTTTCTTCATTCCCATTTTTTAGTTCCTGTATATGTGCTTCTATAGAGCCTTTGCTTTGTTTTGGGATATATTCTTCTTTGTATTCAGAAAAGTATATTTTTTCTCCAGAGGGAGTTGTTTCTAATTCGTGTATGGGAATATCTACACTTTGTTCTGTTTCTCTGTGATATGTGGAGTCTGTATTCATATGTCTATTATACATATAGTTATTGAGATTCTCTACTGTGTTTGATATACTGTTAGCGGGATTTGGAGTGGTAGCTCAACTGGTTAGAGCATCGCACTGTCACTGCGAAGGTTGCGGG
>CAZCCQ010000026.1:0-7858 GCA_964497595.1 uncultured Candidatus Saccharibacteria bacterium
AGAATAAAAAAATGAACGATTTAATAGCAGATATGCTTGCAAGAATACAAAATGCGATTATGAGGAAGAAGGAAAGTGTTGTAGTTATTAACACGAATATCAATAGAGATATTCTAAAAGTAATTAAAGCTGAGGGAATGATAGAAAATTACGAAGCTAAGGAAAAAGAGATAGAAGTAAAGTTAGCTTATGATGGGAAAGAACCAGTAGTCACAAAATTTCAGAGAGTAAGCAAACCAGGACAGAGAATATATATAGCTTCAAAAGAAATAAAGCCAATTATGAATGGAAGAGGTATCTCAATTATTAGTACCTCCAAAGGAATAATGTCAGGAGCAATTGCCAAGAGTAAAAAACTTGGAGGCGAATTTATATGTAAAGTTTGGTAATAATTATGTCTAGAATAGGGCAAGACACAATAACAATTGAAGAAGGAGTGGAAGTAGTAGTAAATGGTAAAGAAGTTTCCATTGAAGGAGCTTTGGGAGAAATTAAAGTATTGCTACCAGAAGATTTAGAAGCAGAGGTAAAGGACAATGGTGTTAAAATAACAAGAAAAGGTGACACTAAACAAGCAAAATCAAATCACGGAACATATAGAATGATAATAAATAATGCAGTTTATGGTGTAAAAAATGGATATTCCAAGAATTTAGAATTAGTCGGAGTAGGGTATAGAGCTAGAATGGAAGGTGGAAACCTAGTTATGAGTGTAGGATGGAGCCATCCAGTAAAAATTGAGCCTATTGAGGGAATACAGATCGAAGTACCAGAAGAAACAAAAATCACAATTAAAGGATACGATAAACAGAAAGTAGGAGAGTTCGCAGCAAAGGTAAGGGAGATAAGGAAGCCGGAGCCATACAAAGGCAAAGGAATTAGATATGAGAATGAATTTGTTAGAAGAAAGAGTTCAAAAGCTAGCGTAACATAAGATAAATAATTACAAGGATGTCAGTTAAGAATAAAAAACAAAGAAGAATAAGAAGAAAAGTACATATCAGAAAGAATCTGTTTGGAACTTCAGCAAAACCAAGAGTATTTGTCTTTAAAAGCAATAGATATTTTTATGCTGGCATTGCAAATGATGAGAAGAGTGTTGTTGTAAAATCTTTAATGTGTAAGAAAAATGAAAAAAGTATATTAGAAATGGCAAAGAAATTTGCAACGAGTGCTAAGAAATTTGATTCCTTAGTATTCGACAGAAGTGGTTACAAATACCACGGATTAGTAAAAGTATTTGTAGAAGAGTTAAGAAAATTAGAAGTTAAAATTTAGAAAGTAAAAAATGGAAGAGAAATTTAACAAAAGAAACAAAGAAAAAAGAGGATTTGATAAAAAGACTCTACCTATCAGAAGAGTTGCTAAGGTTACTAAGGGTGGCAAAAGATTAAGATTCAGTACGGTAGTTGTTGTCGGAGATAGAAACGGTACTGTTGGAGTTGCTTTAGGAAGAGGTGCAGATGTTAGAGGGGCAGTAGATCAAGGTGAAAGATTAGCAACAAAAATTGCAACTAAAATTCAGTTAGCAGGAGACACAATCCCTCACGAGATACTAAAAAAATACGGTGCTGCTAAGGTTCTTCTAAGACCAGCAAGACCAGGTACAGGAGTAATTGCAGGATCTTCAGTTAGATTAGTTTTAGAGCTAGCAGGAATAGATAATGTTTACGGAAAAATTCTAGGAAGTGCGGATGCAAACGGTAATGCATACTGTACATTTGAAGCTTTGAAAGACTTAAGAAATTCAAGAGTTTTGTCTAGAATGACCAAAATGAATGAAAGAATTCAACTAAAAGAGGAGTCTGATAAGGAAAGAAAAGCAAAAGAAGCAAAGAGAAAAAAGAAAGAATTTGACAAAAAGAAAGGAAGTAAGAAGCAGGATGATAGAAAATCGGCAAGAAAATATACTACAAAGAAAGAAGATAAAGTAAGTAAGGAGAAATAATGAAACTAGAAAATATCCCAAAAAGAAAAAACAGAATAATGAAATCTAAAAGAATCGGTAGAGGTTACGGATCAGGTGTCGGTGGACACACAGTGGGAAGAGGTTCAAAGGGTCAGAAATCAAGGGCAGGACACAAATCCTTACAATTCTTTGAAGGAGGAAATGTACCATTCTTTAGAAGAATGCCTAAGTACAAAGGTTTTAATCGAAAATTTAAAGTAGAGGCACAAGCTATAAATCTAGCAACAATTGAGAAAGAATTTAAAGATGGGGATCTCATCACAAAAGAATCTCTTCTAGCAAAAGGTATTGTAAGAAAAAATTCCAAAGCAATAAAAATATTAGGAAAGGGAGAAATCAAGAAAAAGATGAAAGTTGAAGGAATCGAAATGTCGAAATCTGCACTGGAAAAAATCGAGAAAGCAGGTGGCTCCGTTAAGTAACACCTTATTAGTAAATGAAAAACCTAATAGAAAAAATCAAACACATTTTTAGGACTAAAGAGATTAGGAAAAAGATTCTTTTTTCCCTCTTCATAATGGTTATCTACAGGGTATTATCAGCTATTCCAGTTTCTGGAATTCCTGCGGAGGCTATTAAAAAGTTGTTTGAGGGAACGAGTATGGGTGATGTACTCTCTACCGTATCTGGAGGAGTATTGGAAACAGCCTCTATAGTAGCAATAGGTCTAACGCCCTACATTAACGCATCTATCATCTTCCAATTATTAGGGACAGTAATTCCAGCATTAGAAGAAATGCGAAAAGAAGGAGTTGATGGGAGAAGGAAAATTTCTATGTATACAAGATTACTCACTGTACCACTAGCCGTTTTACAATCATTTGTAATCTACTCAACACTACTAGGTTTCGGGCTAATCACCAAGTTAGGACCTTTCGAACTATTTGCTATGTCTGCGACTCTTACCGCAGGAGCAGTAGTAATGATGTGGTTTGGAGAACTAATATCCGAAAGTGGTATAGGAGGAGGAACATCATACTTAATTATGTTGGGAATTCTCTCTGGCATCCCTGGTACAATTCGAACAAACTTTATGACAATGGATGCTTTGCAAAAGGCAATTTTTATAGGAGTGTCCTTAATTCTAATAATAGCAGTGATAATCGCAACATCTGCGGAGAGAAGGGTAACCGTTCAATACTCTCGTCGTGTCCGTGCAGGAGGTGCACTAGAAAGCTTTATCCCAATAAAGCTTACACAATCTGGAGTTATGCCTGTTATCTTCGCAATGGCATTCATCTCTTTCCCCCAGCTTATTGGGAAATTCTTAGTCAGTAGAAATTTCAATCCCTCAGTGACATCCATTGCAGAAAAAACTTTAGAATTATTGAATAATCCATACTTCTATAATGGTTTGATATTTGTTCTAATCATACTATTTTCATTCTTCTACCTTACTGTAGTATTCAAGACAGAAGAATTAGCAGAAAACTTACAGAAACAAGGCGCATTCATACAAGGGATTAGACCAGGCGATAATACTGCGGAGTATCTGAAGAAAATCAGCTTCAAACTAACAGCAGTAGGAGCCGTATTTCTTGCATTGCTCTCTATCCTTCCTGACATATTCCTAAGAATAGGGCTAACTACCGCGGTTGTATTTTCTGGAACAGGCTTGCTAATCGTCATTGGAGTTGTATTAGAAGTAAAGAGACAAATAGAGTCAATGATCACAACGCGAAGCTACGACAAATACCTTTAGATAGAACAGGGTTGGTCTGTACAAATTTTCCTTTTGTGTTACATACTATTAGAGCTAAATCCTGCCAGATTTAATATACTATGAGATTGCTAAATGCTTTGTAGGCAATCATATGTCAGTGAGTAGCAAGTCATAATAATTTATTAAAAAAGTATTCTCCCTAAATAAATAAGTTTTTGTTTTACTAGGGTTTTCTCTAATATATTTTGTGATCTTACGAAAGTATTCATATCTTGCGACTCTCTTGTACTGGTAATTATCCTTAAAAAGATGCCCAGATAGGCAATATCTCTTGTTTACATACTGTGTATATTTCATAGAAATGTTGTGCATTGCCTTCGGAATAGAGACATTTCCTTTTTGAACAACTAGTATATGGTAATGATTGGGCATTATGCACAAAGAAATTAAATCAAAATACTTGAAAAAACTATTGTATATCAATTTGTACAATACATAATAATCCACAGAAGACAAACAAATAGGCTCTTTGTGATTCCCTCTATTGTAAATATGGTAAATAGTATCTTTCTGTGGCCTCATTTGATTATTCTCCCAAGTAAAGATGAAAGAAATCTGAATTCTTTCATCAAGGCCCATAGGATATTAAATGCCCAGACTGTTTTGCTAAATAGTCCCTATGTGATAATATAAAACATATGAACCAGCCCAGTACTAATACTATGACAATCCTTTTCCACGGACCTTCTGGCTCTGGGAAGGATACACAAGTGGATCTTTTAGTAGAAAAGTACAAGTTTGAGAATATTGGCACGGGCGAGATGATTAGACAGCTACTTTTAGAGAGAAACGAAGACGCAGTAAAAGCTTCGGAGTACTCTGAGAGGGGAGAATTTGTGCCTAATCAAATTATTTACGAGAGAATGTTCCCAGTTTGGCTAGACAGGTTTGATCCTGCAAAGAATTGGGCGTTGGTATCGGTCGTAAGAGAATATGGGCAAATCTCTCTGTTGGACAATTTGCTTCTGAAAAAAGGTAAAAAGCTTGATAAATTCATCCATTTTCATCTCTCAGAAGGGGTTGCGATAGAGAGAATGTCGACAAGAATGTATTGTAGTAACTGTGGGAGCACATTCCACCCTAAATACAAACCTGAGAAAGTAAAAGGGATTTGTGATAAGTGTGGAAACAGACTGGTACAAAGAGAGGATGATAAACCCGAAAAAATAAAGAAAAGATTGGAGGAATATAATAGAACAATCTCTCCAATTCTTGATGCATATGGCAAGAGAGGCATTCTAGTTGAGGTCGATGCAACTCCCTCGATAGAGGAGATTCATAAAGAAATATTGAAGATATTATGCTTGTAAAACCTTGCTATTTTTGATATGCTTTCTGTGTCTCGTTTATAGATGGAAGGTAAGCCATTTTATTTACTGTTTTTATTGAATTACTGGTCTTCCTTTGATATAATTCGAAGGATTCCAAATTTTGGAGTCTAAGGTTGACTATGAATGACAGTAAAAAAATATTTGAATTTGATGGTGTTGTAAAGGAGAGTTTACCAAATACTCAATTTAAGGTTGAGATTGAAGTAAACGGCTCTAAACACATAGTTATTGGGTATCTCTCAGGGAAAATGAGAATGCACTACATTCGTATTTTAGAGGGAGATAAGGTAAAGATTGAAATGACTCCCTATGATAAAGAGAAGGGGAGAATAACATATAGATATATTAACTAAAATGAAAGTAAGAGCATCAGTAAAAAAGAGGTGTCCAGGTTGTTACTCTGTTAAAAGGAAGTCTAGAGTTTATGTGTATTGCAAAAAGAATCCTAAGCATAAGCAAAGACAAGGTTAATTATTATTTTATTTAATTAAAAAATGGCAAGAGTCGCGGGAATTGAAATACCAAATGACAAGAGAGTATGGGTCTCTCTTACGAGTATTTACGGACTTGGAGAAGTTACAGCAAAGAAGATTTGTAAAGGGAGCAATATTGATGAGACAGTTTTTGTTAAGGATTTGTCTGAATCAGAATTAGATAGAATTAGAAAATATATTGAAGAGAATTGCAATGTTGAGGGAGAATTAAGACAGAGATTATTCAGAGATGTTAAGAGATTAAAAGATATTCGTGCATATAGAGGAATTAGGCATAAATTAGGTCTTCCAGTAAGAGGTCAAAGAACTAGACATAATGCGAGAACTCGAAAAGGAAAGAGTCGACCAGTTGGAGGATTAAAGCGTACTTTAGATAAGACTTAATACTTAAATGGCAGAAGAGAAGAAAACAGTAAAAAAATCAACAAGAGGAAATGTGCAGAGTGGTATTGCTACTATTCAATCCACATTCAACAACACTATCATTACATTAGCTACAGAAGAAGGTGAAGTATTAGGTCAAGGAAGTCCATCAATGGTTGGTTTTAAAGGAGCGAAGAGAAGTACAGCGTATGCTGCTACAAAATCGGCGATGGATGTTGCAGAAAAAGTAATGAAGAAATATGGATTAAGAGAGGTTAAAGTATTCATAAAAGGGCCAGGTGCAGGAAGGAATGCTGCAGTTAAAGGATTAGATTCTGCAGGTTTGAAGATAACGTTGCTTGTTGATAGAACTCCGATACCACATAATGGTTGCAGAGCTAGAAAAACTCCAAGAAAGTAATTTTTATTTTAATATAAATGGGTAGATATACAGGACCAAAAGAAAGATTAAGTAGGAGAGAGGGAATAGAACTTCAGCTTAAAGGTGCAAGGTCTTTTTCTGACAAAGCGGGATTGAAGAGAAAACCATTTGCTCCTGGGCAGCACGGAAGTAAAAGAAAACCGAGATTATCAAACTACGGTTTCCAGCTAAGAGAGAAGCAGAAGGTTAAGAGAACTTACGGTTTGAGAGAGAAGAATATGTTTGCTAATTACAAGGAAGCAGACAGAAGGTCAAAGATAAAAAGTACAGATAAGGGTTTAGAATTCTTGAAACTTTTGGAATTAAGATTGGATAATGTATTGTATTTAGCAGGATTAGCTCCATCGAGAGCTACTGCAAGACAGTATGTCACACACGGTCATGTAAATCTAAATGGTAAGAAAATGACTATTCCTTCATTAGAAACAAAGGAGGGAGACACTATTGAGCTTAGAAAAGCAAAATTAGCTCCTTCACAGAAACTTTTTGATACTCCATCTTGGATCGAAACAAAGGGAATTTCTTGCAAAGTAGCAAGACTACCTATTAGAGATTACATTGATGAGGGTATAAAGGAGAATTTAATAATTGAGTTCTACTCTAGATAATTTTATTTTACATCAAGTAAATGGAAGCATTTAAGGATATTAAAGTCACTATCAAAGAAGAGGAGGGAAATTACGGCCTTTTTGAAATTTCTCCATTGCCAAGAGGATACGGTCATACTTTAGGGAATGCATTAAGACGAATTTTGTATTCAAGTTTAAAGGGGACAGGTATTACAGAGATGAGTATAAAAGGAGTAGATCACGAGTACTCTACAATTGATGGAGTAAAAGAGAATGTTGTAGATATTGTTATGAATTTAAAGAACATCAAATTTAGAACAAAGTCTGACGAATCTGTTGTTTGCAAAATAGAGGTAAAGGGGAAGAAGATTGTAACGGGGAAAGATATTCAAACAAGTGGAGACTTGGAGGTAGTAAACAAAGATTTACATATTGCAACTCTAACAGATGCAGGCTCTTCTTTGGTTATGGAACTTACAGTAGAGTCTGGTGTTGGGTATAAAGCAGTTAAATCTTCAGAAAGAAAAGAGGTAGGTTTCGTACCATTAGATTGTGATTTTACTCCAATAGAGAAAGTTTTCTTAAGTATCGAACAAGCTAGAAAAGGACAAGAGACAGACTTGGATGCAGTTCTGATTGGTGTTACTACAGATGGTAGCATTACTCCAAAAGATGCATTACTGGAGTCTGCAAAAATTCTGCAAGAGTTTGCAGGAAAGGTAATGATAGGGATGGGAATGGCAAAGGAGGAAGTATTAGAAATAGAAAGTGAGGTAAATACTCCAGAAGTGGAAGAAGAGGTAGTCTCTTCAGTAAGTGATGAGATAGGAGAGTGGCGAGTAGAAGATTTACAGATTTCTAAGAGATCTAAGACAGGACTCTTAGCGGGTGGATTTAAGACAGTTGCTGATTTGAGAAATACTACAGCGACAGAATTGCTTACTTTGCCAGGTTTTGGTAAAAAGTC
>CAZCCQ010000027.1:0-7835 GCA_964497595.1 uncultured Candidatus Saccharibacteria bacterium
TAAAAAAAATACCTCAAAAAGATGTAGATGAGATAAATGCAGTAGGATTTAAATTCGGAAGATATGCTCAAACAAATATTCTTAACTATGTATCTGACGAAGTAACAGATATGCTAAGTACTTTTACCAAAGAGAAAGGTTTTGAGACTCTTTCACTTTACAAAGATTTAATCGAGAACGACTATCTTGTAAAACAGATAATTAGAAGAAGTGGTATTGATATGACACCAGCAAAACTTCAGGAGGAAGGAATCACAGAAGAGAAAGTAGGAAATTTCCAATTAGTATCACTTCCATCTCTGCTAGTATATGCAACCGAAGAAGCTCTTCTCACAGAAAGTGTCGAAATACAACCACAACATATTTTCTTAGCTATTACTAAAATTTTTACACCATTACAAAAATTCTTACAGAAGCAAAACATCCATATTGATATTCTAAGAGAGGTCTCTCTTTACGAAAGCTCCCTTCTTAAAAAGACAAATAAATATTTTGATCCTAACACACCTTACTTCAGAAAGGGTGGTGTAGGAAAAAACTGGATTTATGGATATACATTTATACTCGATCATTTCAGTAAAGAGATAAACAAGAGTATCGCAGAATCACAAGATACTTTTGGTATCGGACATACAGCAGAGGTTGAAAGTTTAGTGTCTACAGTAGGGAAAATCACAAACAAAAACGCTCTCCTCGTAGGAGAAGCAGGAGTAGGGAAGTCTAGCATCATACTTGGATTAGCACAAAGAATAAATTACGGAGATGTACCAATACAACTAAGAGATAAAAGAATAATTGAATTAAATATAAATGGGTTGATCGCGACAGCGCAGAAGAACAAGAATATGGAAGAACTCATCGTCAAATCTATGTCCGAATTAGCTAAGGCAGGAAACAGTATCCTTTACATAGATGAAATACAGGAGATAATACCAAGAAAAGCTGATGAGACAGGACATACCATTGCTGGTATGCTTCTACCTTTCATACTTAACAGTAAATTCCCAATAGTAGGAAGTATTAACTACGCTGACTATAAAAAATATTTCTACAGCAATGAATCACTAAGACAAAGTTTTACAAATATAGAAGTAAAAGAGGTCTCTTCTGCTGACACTCTAACCATTCTGACAAGTAAGATTAAAACATTAGAGAAAAACTTCAATTGCTATATTACCTTTCCTGCTCTGATATCTGCAGTAGAACTCTCTCAGAGATATATTAAAGAAAGGAAATTACCAAGTAGTGCAGTACAACTAATTGAGTCTGCTTGTTCTTGGGCACAATCTAATGGAGTACAAAAACTAACAGCTGAACATATATCGAAGGCTATATCTTTACAGAAGAATATAAATATAACGGAGATTGACCAAGAAGAAAGTAATCGAATGATTAAGTTAGAAGAGAATATTAAGAGTCGTATAGTAGGGCAGGATGAAGCCGTTATTGCTGTGTCTGAGGCATTAAGAAGAGCAAGAGCTGATACTAGAAATCCTAACAAACCAATTGGCTCTTTCCTCTTTATTGGACCTACAGGTGTTGGTAAGACATACTTAGCAAAAGTAATAGGAGAAGAGTATTTTGGGATACAAGAAAGTATTATTAGATTAGATATGTCTGAATACCAAGAAATATCTAGTATCGATAAGTTCTTAGGATCTGCAGAAAGTGTAAATGTATTAGGTCAAACTCAGATTTCTTTAATAGACAAAATAAAAAGTAACCCACATACAGTAGTTCTTCTTGATGAAATTGAAAAAGCGCACCCTGATATACTAAACCTTCTTCTTCAATTGCTCGATGAAGGTAGACTAACAAGTAATAGAGGAGAAACTGTAGACTTCACAAACGCAATAATCATATGCACAAGTAATATCGGAAGTAAAATTCTGTTAGATGCACTATCTGAGAAAAACACAATGTGGGAAGAAGCAAAAGAACGAGTACTATTAGAGTTAAGACAATCTCTCAGACCTGAATTACTAAATCGTTTTGATGACATCATAGTATTCTCTCCACACAACATAAGCAATCTTACTCAAATAGCTAACCTTGAATTAAATGATTTAGCAAAAAGACTTTCTAGCAAAGACATTACTATTACTTGGACAGAACAGATACCAATGTTAATAGCGAACAAGTCTAACGAACCAGGTATGGGTGCCAGACCAATGAAACGATACATTCAAGAAAAGATAGAAGGTCAAATAGCTAAAGGAATTATCGAACAGCAAGTAAAAGCAGGAGATGAGATAAGTATAAAAGAGAGTTGGATAGTTTAGTTATTGATAATTATGTAGTTATTCAATATAATCTGCAAGTTAATATATAGAAAAAAGACAAAATGGGAGCACTTCCAAAAAGAAAAATCTCTAAAGCCCGAAAAGGTCGAAGAAGATCACATAACGCACTAAAGCTCACAGGTGTTTCAAAATGTCCTAAATGTGGAGCATTAAAGCGAAGCCACTTTGAGTGTAGTAAATGTGGAAAATATAAGTCATAGAAACTGTCAGAAGGTATGAAAAGATCTACAGATCCAAGACACTTAGCCCGAATACTTGCTCTACAAGCTCTTTTTGCTAGGTATTTTTCTGAAGAAGAATTAAAAACAGAGCAGATATCTCTCTCGGACTTGAAGAATATTGATGAGATAAAAGAGTATAACGAAGAGCTATACAAAAATATCATAGAAGCCGTTCCTGAAAACTTAAAAACTATTGATGAAATGATCGTTAAATATGCTCCTCAATGGCCTATTAAACAAATGAAGCTAGTTGATTTACAAATTCTTCGAATAGCCATATATGAAGGATTCATCTCTGAAATAACACCACCTAAAGTAGCAATAGACGAAGCTATTGAGATAGCAAAAGATTTTGGTGGAGAGAGTAGTGGCAAATTCGTAAACGGAGTACTAGGAGCAATATACGAAGAAAGAAAAAAGGAGGAAAATAATGATTGAGTCTACTGAGATAGAAAAGCAAATAGGAGTTAAGTTCAATAATTCCGCTATTTTAGAAAAAGCATTTACCCACAGATCTTTTTTGAATGAGAACAAAGGAAAAGGATTAGAGAATAATGAAAGGTTAGAGTTTTTAGGTGACGCAGTATTAGAACTAATAATATCTCAGCATCTATTTACAAAATATCCTCTAAAAACAGAAGGGGAGCTAACAAGTATTAGAGCAGCATTAGTAAGAACCGAAAGTCTTGCAGAAGAAACAAAACAACTTAATATCGGACAGTATTTAAGAATGTCTAAAGGAGAACAGGTTTCTGGAGGACAGGAGAAAGAATACCTATTAGCGAATCTCTATGAAGCCACTCTAGGAGCTATATACTTAGACTCAGGATATGAGAAGGCTTTACAGTTTGTAGAAAGAACTTTACTCAAAAGAGTAGGTAGTATCGTAAAAGAAAAATTATTCATAGATCCTAAAACTAAGGTACAGGAAGTTTTGCAAAGCAAATACAAAGTTACACCTACATATGAAATAGTAAAAGAAGAAGGCCCAGATCATCAGAAAATTTTTACAGTATCACTCAAAATGGGTAACAAGAAAGTCACTGAAGGACACGGACAAAGTAAGCAAAAAGCAGAAGAAGATGCTGCAAAAAATGCCCTAGATATTATAGATAAATAAGACTATTCTTGAATTACATAAGATCATTTGATAAAATGCAGAGCTATGTTAAAAATTAGACTTAAAAAAGTAGGCAGAAGTAAAGACAAAAGCTACAGAATTGTAGTGATGGAATCTTCTCAACCAAGAGATGGAAGAACAAAAGATGAGATTGGAATATACGATCCACGAAAAAATCCTTCCCAATTTGATGTCGATATAGAAAAAGCAAAGCAATGGGTTAAGAATGGTGCAAAGCCAACAGGAACTGTAGCCCAGTATTTTGTTAAATTAGGCATCATAAAAGGTATTAAGAGAGGCTCTACCAAACCTAGTACTGAAAAGAAAGCAGAAAAGAAGAAAGAGTAGTATAATTAAATTATTTAATATATTACGCTAGAATAATGAAAGAATTACTAGAGTATATTGTAAAGTCGATTGTAAATAATCCTAATAGTGTAGAGATTGAGGAGAAGGAAAGTGTAGATTTTCCTGGATTAACTATTTTAACTATCAATACTGCAGAGGAAGATAAGGGAGTAGTTATTGGTAGAAAAGGAAGAACCATCAATGCAATTAGGGATATTATTACCATCAATGCAATTAGAACAAACAAAAGAGTAAAGGTTCTAATCAAAGATGACAGTAACGGAGAAAGACCTTCTAATCGTAAAACAGAGCAAGTTGAGGAAGATAATATCTTTGATGAGGAGATATAGATTTAAGAGCTTAGTCTTTTAGCCTTCTCTCGTAAGATTTCAATAATGTCCGAGAAATCTGTATACGCCTTAAACGGTCTATATATATCAAACTTAATATTCTCATCATCTGAAATATAGTATCCGGTAAGACTCAAATTAACTTTCCATATCTCATCAACTCTCCTTAGCTCTATATTTTCAGCAGAAACGATATAAGGAGAAGATGAGTAGAAGCTATCTAAGAAAGAGAGAATATTCTCCAAACTACCAGAGTAGGCTAGAGGGCCATTTACGCCTTTATATCCCATTGCATTTTTATCTTCTTTTATGGAAACATTGATATCTCCAGCTGAGATTGTTTCGGAGGAAAGGTTCTTTTCCTCTGCTAATTGATCAATATAGTATATAAAGCTAGATACTTTTAAAGTTTTAGGTATTACATTCTTTACTGCTATTAGGTCCGTTTCCATAGTATTGCTATCTATTCTGCTTAGAGAGTTTTTCAATTCAACTATCTTCTGTTCCTTCTCTTTAATACTTTGATACTCTTTCATCGAGGATATCGCTGACTTAATCATAGGAATAAATACGAAGATACTAACAAATATCAAAACGATAGAAAGAACTATTGGTATAACTAAATCTTGTATCTTCAATCTAGAGCCTTTAATTTTCTCACTAATGGCTTCCAACTCTTTTCTTGTTTTTGTATTCGATTGAGTAACAACCATACTAATAATTCCTCATTATTTTAATTCTAAGAAAGCATCTTTCACTATCTTCATCGAGAATGAGAAACGAACGGAATCTGGGCCCTTCGCAATAGTCTCAAGGCTTACCTTCTCAACCTTTTCGTCATTACTTAGCAAAAACCAAAGTTTAGAAATGGTGTCCAAAGAATCAGAGAACCCATCAAAAGCAATATTTACATCATCTTTAAAAGTAAATGTCTTTATGGATGAATTACCATTTTTAACTAGGATATTATTAAAATAGTCAAAAACTGTTTTAGGAGAGTACTGATTTGTCTCTATATCTTTATACAAATAGACTCTTTTGAGAATTTCCTCGTTTGAGAGAACAACTGAAGACATTCCTCTTATTTCTTCCTCTTGTTTTGTAAGCTTCTCCTTCTCTGCATTCAGCTGTAACTTAGTAAATATATTAAAACCTACTATGGTTACTGTAATTAGAAGAAAGACAATAATACTAACAATGGCCGAGACATTTAATTTCTTCTTGGTTTCTTCTACAACTATTTCCTCCTCACTCATCGTAGGCACTAGATTGATACTAGTATCAGAAAGTATCACTTTAGATGCCTCAGACTTCTCTGAGTCCTTAGGCGTTGAAGCAGGAGCCACAGGAGGGATAAGTGTAGATGGCGAAGAAGTAGTTTCTATATTGTTTTTTATTTCTGTTTCTTTATTCATCCTTTAATGCTAATCCTATTGCTACAGAGTAAGAGGGTGCTCCTTTCATAGCAATATCTTCAAATTTCTTGTCCACGAGGATATTATTCCACGGTGCTGCTACAGAGACTGTAACATTCAGGCTTTTTGATACATACTCTTTTAATCCTGGTAACATTGCTCCATCTCCACTTAATATGTACTCTGTAGGAGGAATAGAGAGAGTTCTGCTTTTGTAGAATTCAACACCTCTTCGAACCTCTACCATTATTGATTCTAAAATAGGGCTAAGAACAGAGTATATTTTTCCTTCTAAAACTGTTGGGACAACACCATAGTTTCTCTTAAATTCCTCTGCTCTTTGATATTCGAAATTAAACTTGTTAACTATTGCCTGTGTAAATGAATCAGAACCTATTACAATACTTTGAGAGAAAACCAAGTACCCTTCGCTAATGATACTCATATCTGTACTATTTGCCCCAAAATCAAGCATTACCAGTGCTTTCTTACCAGTTGATCTATACATAGCTCTTCCTATAGCAACAGACTCTGTTTCGATGGATACTAAGTCTAATCCAGCATCCATAGCTATATTGACGTATATATCAACCACTTTTCGAGCTGCAGCAACAACTAAAACACGAGGAGCATTTTTTTCTGTGTTAAATCCAATAGGGACATAGCTTAACTGCACTTCATTTAATGGCAAAGGAATATACTGTTTTGCCTCATAATATACAGCATCTGTCAGTTCTTCTTTCTTAACACCCGGTAATTCTAGAAATCTAGTAAAAACAGAAAATTCCGGTAGTGCCATAACTACCTTTTTATTCTTCATACCAGAGGCGTCATAGAGTCTACTTAAAACATCAGCTAATTTCTTTTGATCTGAACGATCTTCGCTATTTATGGCACCCTTGGGTGTAAGTTGGGAACCCAAATTCACTAATCTAGGATTACTTGTAGCAATACCACTTAACTCTACAGCTTTTACAGAGTGTGTACCAAAATCTATTCCAACATGATCGGGCAGTTTTGCCATGTTTAGACCTAATTTATTTTACCTAATATATAATATCAAATAGATCGTTTCCTTTAAACTCATCTATTTATCCTAAATACTTACTTAATTCCTTAACTAATCCCTCATAGTCAATATCAGCCTTAACTAAATATGAAGACGCTCCCAAACCAAATGCTTCTTTAATAACGGTTTCACTTGTCATATTTGTAAGGACAATCACAGGAATATCACCATACTTGTCTGGATTCGCTTTAATAGCTCTTAAAACCTCCAAACCATCAACACCAGGCATCATTAAATCTAAAAGAACAAGACTTGTTTGAGATATATTTCTTGCTAATAAATCTAACGCCTGATACCCATCATTAGCAGATACTACGGAGTATCCAGCACTACTTACTAATTCTGTATATGAGGCTAACAAATCTTTTTCATCTTCTACTATTAAAATTGTCTTTGATAAGTCCGCCATTTGCTCTGTTCTGTTAAGTTAGATACCACTAATTAAGTTATCATAAAATACTTACCATATCAAACTCTCTGTTTTAACTATTGCTTGCCTAAATACATTTCTTGTGACAGGTGCACCGCTCCCAAAGTACCAATATATCGACTCAGCATCTAAGTTGAATTGTATTAGGTAATTCTCGTCTTCTGTTACTACATAGGAGATTATGAAACTCTTCATATTGATAAATCTAGAGGTAAGAAGAATATAATTGTATGAGGGATTTTCTACTGAGCTAAAACAGTTAGCTTGTGTTGTATCTGAGAGGTTGTCCATCGAAGTTCTAAGGATATATCCCTTGTTCTCATCAGTTCTGTCTTTAAAAAAAGCTAAACATACCCAATAATTCTGACCGTAAGGCCTAAAATGAATCTCATTTCCTTCCCCTGTAATTGGTTCTATCTGTGAGAGGTAGGTATCAGAGACATTTCCTACAGTATCTACTACTTTACCTGTAACAGAATCATATCTTCGGACATTAGTCGTATCAAAAATATAGATATATTCAGGATTAGATGTCCTAATAGTCCTTCTTAGCAATTCTAATATATACTCCGATTCATT